>DASUXB010000191.1:0-7919 GCA_036378195.1 Nitrososphaera sp. | reverse complement strand
GGCTTGTTCCTTCTTTTGCTGCGCTTCATGCAGGGTCAGTGCGGGAATTCAAGCGTCGACTTTTCAAGTTTCAGCACGGGGACGTACAGCGACTGGGCGTCGGTCCCAATGCCGTCGACGTACGAATAGGCGCCGGAGAGCCTCTTGAGCTGGATGAATTTTTTCGGAGGCATGTCGTTCTGCACGATATAGTGGACGGTGGCGCTCCCGACGGTTCCCGTCTGGATAAAGAGCACGTTCTTGCCTCCGTGGTTGATGTGGTAGAGCATAGGGACGACTCCGAGCATCGACTGCGACGAGTAGATTATCACCTTGAGCATGTCGTCAAGCTCCTCGTATTTCAGGTAGACCAGTTCTGGCACGCCATGGGTATGGCTAGAATGGAATATTTCCTTTTTGTTGTCTAAATGTCCGCAGCCTTGCCTGCGCGGCCTGAACATATTGCTCGCTCGTGTCGTATCCTACGAAGTGCCGGCCCGCCTTTAGCGCTGCTATGCAGGAAGAGCCGACTCCGCAAAACGGATCCAGAATGACGTCGCCGGCAAAAGTATACAGCTGGATGCACCGGTACGGAAGCTCTACCGGAAAGGGCGCAGGGTGCCCCACCTTTTTTGCAGACTCGGCCTGGAACGCCCACACGCTTTTCGTGTACTCTAGGAACTCCTCCTTGGATATCGTGTTTTTGCTTCCTGCTGCCGGCTTTCTTGAAAACGAGCCCTTTGAAAATACCAATACATACTCGTGCACGTCGCGAAGCGTCGGGTTTGACGCGGACTGCCAGCTGCCCCACGCCGTGGAGGCGCCGGCGCTAGAACCCTTGTCCCATATCACCTCGCCTCGCATCAGAAACCCGCACGCAAGCATGTCCTGTATGACGTAGCTGTGGAGCGGTATGTACGGCTTGCGGCCCAGGTTTGCCACGTTGATGCACGCCCTCCCGCCGTCTGCAAGCACGCGGTACAGCTCGGAAAACACGCTTTTCAAAAGGGCGCGGTACTGCTCCATCGTAAGGTCGCCGTCGTACTCTTTTCCTACGTTGTACGGGGGCGACGTGACTGCAAGATGCACGCTTTTGTCCGGAAGCTCGTCCATCTTTTCGCTGCTCTTGCAGAATATCCTGTCAAGCGCTTTTTCAGGCACGCTGTTGTTGTTTTCAGGCAGACCGGCGCCCCCTTCTTTGCCGTTGCCATTTGAATACAGCCTGCGCGAGTAGAACCGCGACGAGTCGTGGCTTTCCCGGCGCGACACCCCAAAGTCGCTCGTCCTTGTGGGCGCACGCTTTCTATCCGCCATTCGCCTTTGCCGCGCGCTCCCGCGCTATAAAGATGACGCCATGTACATGGGGCTTTCGTACATAGGACGCCTCTATGCCGCGGTTTCACGAGACTTTTATCTGTTGGCTGAAAAAATGCAGTGGGAACTTGGGAGCCAAGTCATGGCATCGTTAGCGGCAAAAGCGGTGCTTGCGGTCGCGGTCCTCCTTTCTGGGACGCTGCTACTGCAGGCCGCGCAGGCGCAGCAGCCGCCGAGACAAAAGTTCACAGTCTCGCTGTCTGAAACTCTTGCGGCAAGCGACTCAGTGTCCAAAGGACTCTCTCTGAAAAAGAGCGTTGCCGACAGCGTGGCAGCCAAGGACGCGGCTTCAAAGGGCGTTGAAAAGCCCATCCCCAAATCGATTGCCGCAAAGGTGACAATCAAGGATTCAATACGCAAGACTTTCGTACCCGGCGTTCATGAAGTGTCCAGGTCCGTCTTTGAGCAGGTCGCAGTTAAAGACATGGCAAAGGGTCCAAGCATGGCTGCCATCGCAGAGTCCCTCAAGGTCGACGAGCTCCCGCTATTGTCAGGGTCAGTAGTCCCACCGGCGGCGCCGCAGCTGTCCGTGCCTGAGGGGCAAAAGATGTTGACATTCCACTCCGACAGGAACGACTCGGTCACGATAGCGTTTCTGTCGTCCTCGGCAGGCACATACAAAATCGACATAAAGAACGTGAAAGGCGACACGGTAGCGACGTTTGCAGGCGCAATGGCGCAGGGCGAGAACCAGGTAAAGTGGACCGGCGCCGATTCGCAGGGCAAGGCCGCGCCTTCAGGTACGTACACCTACTACATCACCGCAAGGAACGACTCGGGAACAAGGAGCGCCCCAAGCGGAGGGGACGGCAAGATAGTGGTCGCCGGCGCAGATGCAGAGACGCCGGCCGCTCCGGGCAGGCTGGATCTTACTCAGATCCCATTTATGGAGCTCTTGCCGATAGCCTTGCCGGTGGTCGCCGTGGGAGGCGTGGTGGCGTTTCTTGTCAGCAAGAAGAGGAACAAAAAACTCGTTCTGTACCTGCCTCCGGACGCCGCGCCAGTGATTGAAGACATCAGGGAAAAGTACCCGGGAGCAACCGTCGAGGACTTTATGGGCCACGGCGAGCAGGGCTCAAGCAGGTACATGGGCGTCATAATCGACTCCAAAGAGTCCAATGACGATTGGCTGTCAGGCATCATAGCCAAGGCCAAGCAGCTTGCCGGCGTGGACTCGATTAGCCTTAGCTACCGGGGCAAAATGCGGTCCGTGTAGATTATATTCTGCGCAGGCGCGTTTGCACTCGTGGCCGAGAACTCGACTAGGCACATCGACACGCTGCGCGAGATGGAAGCCTACAAGCGCCAGTACCAGGTGCGCTGCAGCCACCACGAGCTTGAATATTCCGCAAAGGAAAAGCGCATCGCGTGTGCCGTGTGCGGCAAGTCATGGACGTTTGTGCAGGAGCGCGGGTATTCGGAGGTAAAGCAGGTCTATTCGGCCGAGCGCGACGACTATATCCCGATGCGCTAAGAGGATGTTGGGAAGTCAAGAGACATGAAAAACAGAAACATCTTCTATTACAGCTTGCATACGATACATACACACACAACTGAGTTAGTTGTCAGTTGGATAACTAAGGCGGGGGCAGATGGGAGACTGAATCATCTTCTCCTACATTGTCAGGGCCGTGAAAACCCAATTCTAGGTTTAATGAAGTAAGTCTCAATCTCTTTTAATCTCTGCATCGAGCCGTTACCATTCCTTAGATCTAGAAAAGATGAATCATCGCGGATCTTTCGTAGCATGAGTACGACCTCTTTGTCTGTCACGCCGTGCTTGACATCGTATTCTATTTGTCTACAGATGTGGTTCAGTCCGCCGTATTTCTTGTGATTTCTTTTCTCAAAGGAAGAAGCGTTTTCAGGCAGACCCTTTACGTACTTTACAACAGTCTTTTGCATGTGTTCAACATGCCATTCTTTCATCGGAAAACTATTTTGCATAGAAAACTTACCGGTAAAGGTAGCGCAAGCCCGCATATAACCCCAGCTCACGAGCGTCGGAGCAGTTGCATATCAAAAAAAACCTTCATTGCGGTGCACTGGCATACAGGCTATACAGATTTCCGGTCTTGCTGCCTACATAATTCCATTCCTCTGGAGGAAGAGGCAATAGCGCGAATGCGCCTTTCTGTCGCTCATCCAGCACCTCGTACACGTATTGGCCAATTACAATTTGATTTGGTTGCGCAAGACCCGTAATCTTGGATGCCATGCTAATAGTATAGCCAAGAATGTCGTGGTGCGCTTTTTTCGTGTTTATCTGTTTATTGTCAATGACCAAAGACTGAACGTCCCATCCATATTGCACCACTACGTTTTCTCCCACGTCTATTCCGACACGAACGTCCAGCTCAGGGTATCCCTCCTGATTTAGGATGATGTTGAATCCTTCTTTCACTGCTCTAACCATAGACCTTGCACAGTACACGGCGTTTGTGCACGGCATGTACTGATCGGATTTATCAGGAACGACAAAAAATGCAAGTATTGCGTCGCCCAGGTACTTGAGCACGTAGCCGCCATATGCGGATACCACAAGCGACACCTCGTGCGTAAACCCGCGGATTATGGCGGCGAGCTTGTTTACTGGCAGCGTCATTGAAAGCTTTGTCGAGCCGACTATGTCGATGTACAGTATCACGAAAATAGCTTTAGATTCTGCCATTTTTTCAAGGGCATTCTGGGTGTCCTCATTTGATATATCAAATTCCATTTCTCCTGCCAGAGACTTCCACATTGCCAATTGAGCCGATTTGATAATGTTCTCGATGTTAACAATTGCATCAAGATAAAACATGCCTAGAGAAGGTGTATCTGATGCCTGCTTGACAGATTTTCCCTTCTTCTCACCTTCGGCCGCGCCCTCTTTTATTATGCTATCAACTTCTTCTTTGCTAATATCAAGCTGCATCGCAATTACGTCTGGAAAAATGCCTGCCTGATACAGGTTCATGACAGCTTGTATTGTTCTTGGTTGCAACTTGGGTATTCCTACCTTTATTGAGCATCATTACATGCTCATTCCTATTAACACATTTTGCTTATCATTTTCTTCCTTTGAGATCAATTGATCCTGCTCTTTGTTTTGAATGGCTTAATAGAGGCTTGCGCATATCGTATGTACGTAGAGTGTGAAAGAAAGAGCATATGACTTCTGCCATAGTGTTATTGAATTGCCGGTTCCCTTTTGATATCGGAATTATTAATGAGCTTAACAAGTTATCCGCCGTAAATTTTGTCTATAGAACATCGGGAATCTATGACTTGATAGTGAAAGTCACTGCAAATACGGAAAACGAACTTCATGAAACCGTTGGCACCGAAATCGGTACAATCCACAATGTGGATTCTACTCTCACAATGCTCATTGCCTAGAAGAATGCCAAATGACCTTTGGGCGCGGATATGTACGCACATCCATCCATCCATCCATCCATCATGACGTTGCCTTCATCTCGCAGTGATCACTCGCGTGAGAAACAATTGCCTATGGATGCACACGTCGAACGTGCAGATGATCAAAGTCTAGATATCTTCTCTTCATCTCAATAATCCTGTCGACTACCTCGTCGCGCACAGCTCCCAACCTAAGCATTAGTGTGTCTCCCTTGACGAAAAGGGCGCGCACAGAAATGGGATTCTTCGTTCTGTTCCGATCTATGTTACAAAAGTTACCCGATGCAATGTAAGTTCAATATACAACAAAAAAAATCAGAAAGGGTATGCTATTATTTGGATATCCTTAAGAATGATGTTTTCATTAAAGTAATAATGGCAAAAATAATGAAAAGAAGTAAAAACTCTACAAAGAAGAGTGTGAATGCAAAATCAGGTTACAGAAGAAGATCAGCCTGATTCACTCAGTTTTGTATCACACTCCTTTCATTTGGTTCTGCAATCAAGTGTCACGCGAGGGAAGATCATTGCGTTGAGTTGTGTGCACTGGAGAGACAGCAAGAGTTTTGATGGAGTCGAGTTCTTTTGTGAATTCCCTAACCCTGTTTCTGATGCTGACCTCCGTCACACCTGCTGCTTCTGCAATGGTCCTCTGGGTCATGCCGCTGCAGCTTTTTCTGCAGGCTATGTACAGGACTGTTGCGGCAAAGCACATTGGCGCCTTGCCAATCTGCACTTTGGTTCCGGCAATGTCGCGCATGAGAGACATCGCCTGTCTTCTTATCTTCTCGTTTATCTGCGTCTTGTTTGCTATCTTGATGACACACTTCATTGGATCTATCAGTGGGACTTTGATGTCCAGTTCTGTGAGTAAGAGTCTGTAATAGCGCGAGACATCTCGGCGTTTGATGTTGCTGACGGCAGTGATATCTTTGAGTGTTACAGGTGCATCCAGTTCCCTGCACGCCAAGTAGACACATGCGCCAAGGAGTGCGGAGATGCTCCTTCCACGCACCATTTTCTTATCGTGGGCCTTTCTGTAAATGTAAGCCGTCTTTTCCACCATCGTGTCTGACAAGCCCAGCTTGGCGCGTATCCTGTGAAGTTCGTCAAAAGCCTTTTCGAGACCCCTGTCTGAAGGTGCGTCAAGCTGTATCCGGTGGTCCCACGTTCTCAGCCTGTTAATCATGTAGCGAGTGTTCACATCAAGGAGCCTTCCACTTGCGTCCCTGTTTGTCTTTCCGATGGTGGTGGAGAGGCCCATATCGTGCCTCGCCAGTGAGGTGTGCATTCCTGTTCTGATCCTCTTGTCAGATTCTGAGCCAAAGTCGCGCCACTCCGCGCGGGTTTCAGATGCCTTATCTGACAATACTAGACCGCAGTTACTACAGACAACCTCGCCGGATTCTTGGTCTGAAATCAGGCTGCAGTTGCAAACAGAACATAGAGTTGAGACTTGCAATACTGTAACGGGATAACTATCTTACATTCCCCAAGCCTGCCATATAAACACCCGCATTTCTGACATGGAGCAGAAGATTACTTTGCAAAGAAAGCCTTTAGTCATGGCTTCTCGGCAGGGCAAAAAAACCATCCTTATTTTTATTCTCTGAAGACGAGCCCCTTTCTGACCAAGACAAGGAAAATCAGGTATTCAGCATCTTCATAGACAATTATCCAAGACATCCATGCAAACGTACCATTTAAAGAATGATCTGTATACGCTGCAAGAAATTCAAGTCTGTCCAACGGCACAACATGGCGGCCAGGCTCGACAGAGGCTTCAATGTTGTCGCGGAACCGACTGTACCCTCTATCGATAGATATTATCATAAAAACTGCAAAGATTAGGAAGACTAGGCTGGCCCACTGAAACTTCCTAGAGAACCAATATCTCAGTACACGCTTGAATCTCTTGTTGTGCTTCTTGCCATACCCGCTCTTTAGAAAGAGTGTGACAATTAGAAATGTAATCCCTATCGCCCCTAGGCTGCCGAACCAATGTAGACCGTACAAGATGATGCATATGGTAATAGCGATCCCAAGCCAACAGCCTAGTACAATTATTCTGTCCTTGAGCGGCGGTATTGTCGTGGTAGTTGAGCTGTCAGTCAGAGTTGTTTTCGCCGTGGGACAGCTACACAGTTAAACTCTATATGCAGTACGGACAAACTCTAGGTCTGACCATATTTTTCCTGCGATTTTGTTGGTGGTCTTGATGATCTATTCGGCCTATGTTCTATCAAAAAGACCCTAATGGCAAAAAAAATCGTTTCTTGCAACCTCCTGTACACAGAAAAGCTCCCCTTCCCTTCTCCCACTCATACATTGTAAGAGATACTTGATGTTCACACCTCGGATCTCCCTAGGCAGGTCCATATTTTTTGGTGGAAATGCTCGAATTATTCCCACAGGTCTGAACATCTTGCTATAATATGTGCCGGGCAAACTTCAATGAAGATGGTCTCTTTGCGTCGTCGACTCTTCTTAAGGTCGACCGACTCGTCGCCGTATGCAATGTGCAGGGCGCCTACTTTAAGGGGTATCTCATAATATGAAGGATCTTGTCAGAAACATACTCGTAGGTTGCGATAGCTGTGAGGAGATACATGTATTCAACAAGTTTCCACTCGTTACGCTTTTTGGGATAATAACTCGCAACAATATGTGTGGCTGCCGCTGTCACGAAAAACCAAACATAAAGTAACCAGCATTTATGAAGAAGAAGACTCTGCCATGTTCATGTCAAAATCAAATCGCACCGGTCAATTCCGTGCCCACAAGTCTCTCCAGAACTTTTCTTCCAAGGACAGCGACGTGCTGAAGCCTAGATAATGACCGTCCATCCATCCATCGAATGGCTACAACCAAGGGAATAGTCACTCCAAGGATCCAATATTATCTAGGAGATGATGCCTATGAAGTATGTGAGCAACCTCGGACATAATAGGGTTCATTGAGGTCATAACGCACAATCCATTCTTTCTGAAATATGGATTGGTCGGACTTTTCTTAAACGGGTTGCTCTCGTCAGTCGTTCCCATTCCTACAGAGTTAACGACCATTGCGCTGTTGGCCGGCGGCGAGAGCAAATTGAGGGTTTTCACTGTCTTGACCACAAGCTCCATAATTGGCGGATTTGTCGCCTACTATCTTGGTAGAAC
>DASUXB010000190.1:0-4081 GCA_036378195.1 Nitrososphaera sp. | reverse complement strand
TAAGGGGCGCAAACGTCAAGGCAGCCTTCAAGACCGTGGAATTTGCAAACGTCATGGACCCGGAAGCAAAGAAAGCGACCAAGTCCAAGATACTGACAGTGACAAAGAACCCTGCAAACCGCGACTATGAGAGAAGAGGCGTTGTTAGCAAGGGCGCGATAATAGAGACCGAGGCAGGTTCTGCGCTTGTCACCTCCAGGCCGGGTCAGAACGGCGTGGTAAACGCTGTCCTGATAAAGGCCAAGCAGTAATTTTTTTCTTTCAGGAAATTTTTAAAATTTTATTTAAAATAAAAAAAGAGAGAGGAGGGGCAGGCTTGCCCTGCCATTCCGCTCGCTCAGTGGATCTGTATGTTTCCGCCGCTAAGGGTTCCTCCCCTCATGTAGACAGTAGTGTTGGACGGGTCCTTGATGACAATGAGGAACGAGTCATTTGTCCCCGGCTCGCCGTTGTCCTTGACTATTGCCTTGAAGGTGTAGCCCGAGACGCCGTTGACCTCTGCGGTGCCCTTGAACGTTGCTGTCGTGCCGCTTGGGTCTATTGCAAGCGCCGTCATGGACTCGCTGTGCAGCTTGATGTTCTCAAGTTTGTCGTTGAACTGGAGCTGGCCCTTGAACGTGGTGCCGTCTCCTGACTGCACGTTGAACCCTGCGTTGGTGTTGTTGTCAAGGTTTGCCTGCCCTCCCGTGACTTTGCCCGGAGTGCTTGGCAGGCCCTTGACGTCTACGGTGACAGTCGCATTGTCTGTCAGGCCGTGGCCGTCACTTATGGTGTAGGTAAAGGTGTCCGTTGCATCAAAGATGGATGGATCAGGCGTGTAGGTTATGGTGCCGTCGCCGTTGATGACTGCCGTGCCCTGCGCCGGCGAGGATGCCGAAACGACCGTCAGCGTGTCCCCGTTGGGGTCGGTGTCATTTGCAAGGACGCCTATCGTGACTGGCGCGTCCTCAAGCGTGCTTGCCGAGTCATCAACTGCCACCGGCGGACCCTGGACGTTTATGAACGCCTGCGGTATGCTTGCCGTGCCTGGCGTCCCATCTGGGTTTGTATAGTCTACTTGCGACTCTGAAAGGTAGTTTACCGGCAGGTTGTTGCCTGCAAGGGTAGAGCTCGCATCGAACGTGACTGCAAACGTCTCGTTGCCCAAGAGCTTGTTGTCGTTGTTGCCCACATGCTGCGCGACGTTGTTCCACGTCATCTGGGTCTGGCCGCCTGGCAGCGTGACTATGCTGTCTGGCGCGATGCTAAAGTTGCTCTCGCCGACGATATAGTCCTGCGTGGTCTCGACCAGTTTCACATCAGAGGGCGCGGTGTTGATGACTATTTGCTGGAGAATCGCGTTGAATATGGCATCGAGGTTCGCAGGAGATGGTGCGTTGAAGAACTGGCCACCTGTGGCAGATGCCATATCTGTCAACGGGCCCGGCGATGCGCCGCTGCCGAGGGCAATCGAGTAGATCTTGTAGCCCTTGCTTGCCGCGTTGGCCGCGGGTCCGCCAGAGCCTGCCGGCGTGTACGTCCCGACGCCGTCTGTCAGAAATACGATGACCTTTGTGGAGCTGCCTGTCCTCGTGTTGCCGTCAAGCATGGCTATCGCCCCGTTGAGACCCGCGTTGAGGTTCGTGCCTCCAGACGCGTCCACGTTGTTGATGTTGGTCTTGAGCGCGCCAAAGTTCTGCGTGAGGCCGAATGAAAAGTCGACGTTGTCGTCCCAGCTGACAACTCCTCCCTGGTCCCTCGTGGAGTTGAGCTTGTCAACGAACGATTTTGCGGCTGCAATCCTGAGGTTGGACGGGTCATTGATGGTCATGCTGCCCGAACTGTCGATGGCAAACACCACGTCAATCGGTAGTGTCTCTGTCAGGGTGCCTCCAAATCCTTGCACCGTCAATGTTATCTGGGTGGTGTCCGGTGTACCTGCGCCTTGGACAAATATGTTGGTCGGAGACGCCGTCTTGGTAACCAGTACCTGGTTATTGGCTGTTGCCGCTGCTGGTCGTACTGCGCCAATGGCTGCAAAAACTAGTACGCCTATTACGGCTGTTGCCAAAAGTTGTTGTAATGCTCTCATGGCACCTGCTCGTGGAGGATGTATCTATAAAAAAATTCCGAAAAGGGATACTATAATGAGATTCTTCTATAATAGAAGATTTTCACATTTTTTTACCATAAAACGACAATTGACGAAATATGAGGCATGTTGCAATAGTTTTAAAATATAAACCACCTTTTGCTAACTGCGAGACAGAGCCTTGAAGGACTATGACCACGTCATACTCTGGCTGGACTACTTTAACAAGAACCTAAAGCGCCGCCAGGGAAGAAAGGTCAAGCGCGACCACGCCGTCTTTGATCCAACAGTGCAGGAGCTCTTGGAGGCAGTCAAGACTGCCGGCTACCAAGTTGAAGAGGATGCAGTAAACGAGTCTGCGAGGTTTCCAAGAAGATCGTTTGTCAAGTCCGGCTATGTCATGCTTGCCAAGAAGGAAGGCGTGAAAAAATCAAAGGTGATCTCTAGCGTCGCAGAGAAGCTGTTGCAAAAACGCGCGAGGCAAAAATCCGGGAAAAAGTAACAGGCTGAAATTTAACAGCGGCCGCAACAATATTGTTCATCAACAAACATAACAAATTTGACCGAAGCTTATGATAGCAAGCAGGAGCTGATTGTGGAAGTGGGGGAGATCGGGGAAGTCATGCATCTAGCAAAGAGCGGAAGGTTAATCGTAAAACTAAACGCGGCAGGAAAAGGCATCAGACCGGGTGAGGTGCTTATAGACTCTGCCGGCAGGCGGGTAGGCAAGATTGCGGAACTGATAGGGCCGGTGAGCGCGCCGTACGCCTCTGTCATCCCGATGACAGACAGGACTGCAAGGCTCTCCGGTGCCAAGGTGTTTGCCGGCGGGCAGCAGGCAAGGCCGCCGCAGGGGCGCAGACAACAGCAACAACAGCAGCGCGGCAGGGAAAGAAGGGGGCGCAGGAATTGACTACAAGCGAATACTGCACGCAGTGCCCGGAATGCAGCGCAAACCTGATCCAGGACTATTCAAAAGGCGAGTTCATCTGCGAGCGCTGCGGATACGTCGCCATGGACAGCGTCTATGATTTTGGCCGCGAGTCAAACGCGACCGACTTTGAGGAAAAATCCAAGAACACTAGGGCGTCCGGCTCTACCAGCCTTGCGCTCCATGATTACGGCCTGAGGACGGAAATCGCCTCCGGCTCCAAGGACTATGCCGGCAAGTCGATCGACTACCAGATGGCCGAGCAGATGAACAGCATCCGCAAGTGGCACATACGCAGCAGGATAGTGTCGCCGCAGGAACGCCGGCTTTCAAACGTGCTTACAAAAATAAACGAGACGTGCGCGGCGATGTCTCTTCCAAAACTGCTCGTCGAAACGGCGGCGATGCTATACCGCAACTATGAGAATATGCAGGAGGCAAAAGGGAAATCAATAGCCTGCATGGCGGCTGCGACAATCTACCTTGCGTGCAAAAAGTGCCGGGTGGTACGCTCGCTTGACGAGATAGTGGAGGCGACAGGCGTTACTGAACAGGATAGGTCGAGCGTGAAACTTGCCTCAAAATACTACCGCATGATGGTGATGGAGATGAGCGCGTTTGCAGAAGAGGCGCCGGGGCAACAGCAGGAAACGCAGCAGCAGGCACCGGTAATGGCAATGGCCGTCGATCACTACATCTCTAAACTGTCGAACATGGCCAAGATTGACACCAAGGTGGAGCGCCTTGCAATAGACATCGCGCACAAGACCGACGACCACATGCTTGCCGACGGCAAGGCTCCGAATGGGCTTGCGGCGGCATACATCTATGTCTCGTCGATACTGCTTGGAATAAACATACTCCAGCGCGACGTGTCCAGTCTTTCCGGCGTGACAGAAGTGACGATACGCAACCGATGCAAGGACATGTTGACGGGGTTCAAGCTGACCGTCACCGTGAGGCCGCAGGCAAAGCCTGGGCTGGCCTGACCCTCTTTTTCTTGTAGGTTTGGAAAAGTGCGGATTTTACCGCCAATATTTACCATCTAAAGGATGTGCTCAGCAGCAGGCATACCATAT
>DASUXB010000189.1:0-5836 GCA_036378195.1 Nitrososphaera sp. | reverse complement strand
GGTTTGCATTTGTGATTGAACTTGCAGGATTAAAGGGCGCCGACAGGCTGCGCCAGATGGGCTACAAAGTCGAGTCGCTGGTGGTGTACGATTAATGATGGAAGAAAAGGCAGACATTGGCATCATCGGAGGCACCGGCGTCTATGACGCCGGCCTTTTCAGCGACAAAAAAGAGGTCAAGGTGCACACGCCGTACGGCGAGCCTTCCGACCTCGTCACGATAGGCGAGTACGTGGGCAGAAAGGTCGCGTTCCTGCCCAGGCACGGCAAGGGTCACAGGATACCCCCTCACAAGATCAATTTCAGGGCCAACGTCTGGGCGCTAAAGCAGCTGGGCGTCAAGCGCATAATAGCGCCGTCGGCGGTCGGGAGCCTCGGCTTTGACTACAAGCCCGGCCACATCGCGCTTCCCGACCAGTTCATCGACTTTACCAAGAAAAGGGAATACACGTTCTACGACGGCGGGCAGGTGGCGCACGTCTCGATGGCAGACCCGTTCTGCCAGGAGATCCGCGACGTTGCCGCAAATGTCATCAAGAAACTAGATTTCCCGTTCCAGCCAAAGGCCACGTACGTCTGCATCGAAGGCCCGCGCTTTTCGACCAGGGCAGAATCAAAATTTTTCCGCGACGTGATGAAGGCAGACATAATTGGCATGACGCTCGTGCCAGAAGTCACGCTTGCGCGCGAGGCTGAAATCTGCTATCTGTCGGTGGCAACCGTCACCGACTATGACGTCTGGGCAGAGATACCCGTCACGTCAAAAGAGATCATCGAGACTTTGCACAAGAACGTGGAAAAGACGAAAAAGCTGGTCGCAGAGCTGATACCGGCCGTGCCTCTTGAACGCACAAAATGCGCCTGCGGCAATGCATTGGAAGGTTCCTTACTCTGACGACGATGGCGGCTTTATCCCTTCCGGCAGGGTGACGTCGCCTTCCACTATCTTGCGCTGGATGGTGTCCACCAGCGCGTCAGGGTCGATGCCCAGTTTTGCGACCTTTTCAAGCGTCGTCTTGGCAATCTTGACGCTTGCGTTGTGGCCGCCTATCCTTCCAAAGGCGATGGCGGTGAACCTGAACTCCTTTCCCTTTACCACGAAATAACCTGACAGTTTTGCGGCGATTTCGCTTCCGTCAGCGTTTTTGACAAACACTGTTACTGGAATATCGTTGTTATCGCCGGCGCGCTCCATTTTGATTACTTGCCCTCTACCTCTACGTTGCGGTTTACGTTGTCCTTGACCAGAAAGCTCCACCATTCCGGGTCGGCTATGGCAAAGTCCTTAATGTCGATTTCCACTGGCTTTTCGTCGGCGTCCACAAACCTGAACCGGCCTTCTTTTACCAGTTTTACAAGGCGCCAGCGCAGGTGCCCCTTGCGTTTCCTGCTGACTGCGACCGCCCATTCTTCCTCTGGCTTTTTCTTGGGCATTCCGATATAGTCGACGATGTCGAGGATGCCGAGGCGCTTTTCCTCGCAGAACATGTCCTTTGTAAGCAAACTGCGCCAGATGTCCACCGAGCCGAGCGTCCTTCCGTTCTCGTTGATGTTTATAACTCCAAAGTAGACTACCTTGTCGCCACCCGTCGGGTCCGAAGTCGTCATATCCTCTTTTGCCGTACAGAGAGCCGGCGGACGCCTATTTAGTCCTTGCATCTTCAAACGGCTTTTCAAGCACTATTCCGATGTTGTCCACCCGGAGATTCTTCTTGAAGGGGATGGCGTCCTCGGCGCAGCGGCGCCTGTAGCGGTTGGTGACAGCAAAGCGGGGATGCAGCGACTCAAACTCGGTCGCAGTTATCTCGATGACCATGCCCCGGCCGACGAGGGATTTTGCAACCTCTTGCGCCTGCTTTTCGTCAACTCCTATTGCCCTTGATATCCTGGCGGCGTCCATCTTGCCATTCTTTACGATGACGACGTACGCCCTGGCCTCTTCCGGGGTTATCCTCAGCTCTTCTATTATGGCCTGCTCGACGTTTGCGAGGTTGACTGCTGACATCTCTCTTACTTTACTTCAAGCGAGTTGAGGATATCTTCTGTGTGCTGCTCGTCCTTGACCTCGTCGGCAAGGATCGTGGTGGCGAGGTTGTACGTGACAAAATCGCCCAGCTCCAGCGCCTTTTTCGCAAGCGCGTTATAGTTTTCGACAGCCTTGCCCTCGAATTTCACGGCGCGCTCTAGCGCGGACCTTAACGTCAGGTGCTTTACCGGGTCAAGCGGACCGATGGTGCTCAGTTTCTCCCACTCAGTCGGGTCGCTTGGCGCCTTGCCCCCAAGCTCGGAAATCCTGTTTGCCAAAAGCTCTGCGTGCATCAGTTCGCCCGTCGCCTGCGTTTTTAGCGCCGGCGCGTAGGTGACGAGTCCTATCCCTTCCATGTTGATGCCCACGTACCAAAAGTAGTGGAAGATGCGCATCTCGTCCGAGTACGCCTTCTTTAGCGTGTCGATTATCACCTGCGCGTTCTTGCCGAGGATCTTTTTCTCTGTGCGTCCCATATGTATGCACGGCATAGAGGCGGCGTGGTATTTATTTTTGCTAGAATTGCACCAGATTGCGGTATTTCTGGTAGCGCGCCTCGACGTCGTCCTTTGTGATTGCAAGCAGGCGCCTGACGCCAAAGTCCTCGACGGCAAAAGAGCCCATGACGTTGCCGTATATCACCGCCTCTTTCATCGTGCGGAAATCCAGGCTTCCCTTGCGGGCGATGTGGCCCAGAAACGCGCCGGCAAACGAGTCGCCGGCGCCGGTCGGGTCAGAGATCTCGTTGAGAAAGAACGCAGCGGCTGGAAACACGTCGCCTTCCTTGGTAAAGAGCACGGCGCCGTGCTCGCCCTTTTTTATTATCGCAAATTTTGGCCCAAAAGACATTATCTGTCTCGCGCACTTTGCGATGTTGACCTCGTTGCAGAGAAGGCGCGCCTCGCTGTCGTTTATCACGACGCCGTCCGTTTTCCCCATCATCTTTACCACGTCGTCCCTCGCAGTCTGTATCCAGTATTCTATGGTGTCGCAGACTACCAGTTTGGGCTTTTCAAAATGGCGCAGTACCTTCAAGTTCTGCCGCGGGTCGTTGTTTGCAAGGTAGACGTACTCCGACGTTGCATACTCTTCCGGGATGACCGGGTCGAAATCTGCAATGACGTTCAGCTCTGTCTTCAGAGTCGTCCTGTTTGACAGGTTATAGTCAAACTCGGAATCATAGTGGAAGCACTTGCCGCCGCTGACTGTCACGATGCCTTTCGTGTCGACGCCCTTTGACCTGATCGCCTCGATGCTGGCAGAGGGCATGTCTTCGCCGATGGCGGCCACCATTCCGGTCCGGGCAAATATGCTTGCAGAAAGCGAGGCAAAGGTCGCGGCTCCACCAAGTATCCTTTCCTCCACCCGGAAAGGCGTGCGCGTGGTATCAAGCGCCATCGTGCCAAAGACGGTCAGCACGGCAAAAATGAACAACAGTCAGTAAATAAACCCTGCGCTGCTACTGTCGGCGGCACCGTTATATAACAAGCGTACGAGCTTGCCAGTGTGCGGCTGGTAATCGCCATAACGGGTGCCTCCGGCGTGATATACGGGATACGGGCCCTTGAGGCGCTCAAGAAGCTGAGGGTGGAGACGCACCTCATCCTGAGCGAGTGGGGCGAAAAGACCATCAAGATAGAGACTGACAAGACGGGCGACTATGTGCGCTCGCTTGCGACCAAGGTGTACGAGGACACCAACATGGCCGCGCCAGTCTCCTCCGGCTCGTTCAGGACGGACGGCATGGCAGTCATCCCGTGCAGCATGCGCACGCTTGCAAGCATTGCAAACGGGCTTGACGACACGCTGGTGTCAAGGGCCGCAAGCGTCTGCATAAAGGAGGGCAGAAAGGTCGTTCTGATGCCAAGGGAGGCGCCGCTTTCTAAAATCCACATCGAAAACATGGGAAAGCTTGCGGGGATGCACAACATCGTCATCATGCCGGCGATGCCCGGCTTTTACCACAGGCCACAGACCATGGACGACCTGATAGACCACGTGGTGGGCAAGACTCTCGACCAGTTTGGAATCGACCACGGGCTTTTCCGGCGCTGGGGAGAGCGCGCCGGCGGCAAGATGGCGTGATCTACAGGATTTCTCACAACAGAACAGAGATAAATCCAGCTAGAGCGGCAAAGCCTAAGGTTTTATAGTCTCGGTACGCTACTATTTTTAGTGGAATGCCGGAGGGGTGAGCGGGTTTAGCTAAATACACAAAGAAATATTCCACCGGGCGCTCGGTCGGCTTTATCGTCCCGCTCCTGGCACTGATGGTTGTCGGCGCCATGTACGTCATGACCGCAAGAAACGGCCAGAACGGCACCAGCTTTATCCTCGTCACAGTCGCGGCGGGATTTGTAGTATACTGGGTGCGTGAGATCCGCAAGATGTCCGGCCCAGCGGAGCAAAAAGTAGCGATGCCCCGCAACGTGGAACAGAAAGACTGGGTCTATGACCTGATAAAGAACAGCGATGGGGCGACGGTGTTCGTGGCGGAGGTGCCCGGCCCGGAGGACCAGATAAACGTCCGGCTGGTATCAGGCATCCTAAAGATAAAGGGCGGCCAGAACTTTTCCCGGGATGTTCAGCTTGACATGGCCGATGAAATCGGCATATCCGACTACAAGTACAGAAACGGCGTGCTCACGATAAGGATGCAAAAGGTCTAGGTTTCCTCTTATTCTTCCGCTATTTCGCGCTCTTCTACGTCGCGCTTGTCTTCCCACAGGCGCATCCTGTCCATCTTGTCGCGCCTCCTTGCCTCCTGCAGCATGTTGTAGACGCCCTTGTGCATACTTCCCCTGCACAGCATGTCTATTGCATCCGTCGCAAGCCGGACTTCGTGGTACGTGCCTATCAGGCTCACGGTGTGCCCGTACACAGACAGCGACACGCCGCTTAACTCCTCTATTGTGCGCCGCGACTTGCCGCCCTCCCCTATTATCCTGCCCTTGACTCGCTCTAGCGCGCTTGACGACCTGCCGGTATAGTCGCGCAGGTCAATCTGCTGGAACAGCATCTCTTTTTCGTCCAACAGGCGCATGGCGCGCTGGGGCGAAAAGCCCCGCGAAATGGCAGAGATTATCTCGACTGCCTTGAACATCTCCATCTGCTCCACGGACTTTTCCCCGGTTATCAGGGCGTCGCCGGACTCGCTGTCGATCTCGATTGCGACACCGCACCTCTTCTCAATGTCCTGCTTTACCCTGCCGCCCTTGCCTATCAGGACGGCTATCCTTTCCCTTGGAAGCTTGATGTTGTACTGGAAACTCATTTTCTCTTTATCCCGCTGTCATTATCTTGTCCATGAGGTGCGTGGTGTCAATGACGTCTATGCCCCTCTTTATGAAGAACCTGTTTACGTTCTGCACGTCGCGGACTAAAAACTGTTTTGAATTTGGGTGCTTGACGTCGACTGCCGAGCCAAAGTCCAGTAGCATTATCTCGCCCTTTGGGTTCTTGAATATGTTGTACTCGGACAGGTCGGCGTGGACGAGGCCGGCCTTTTGGTACAGGATTTCCAGCTGCTCCACCACTTCGGCATAATCGGCTTCTGTTACGCTTTCAAGATTTGCCAAGGCCGTTGCCACGTTTCCCTCGCTGTCGCCAATGAACTCCATGACGAGCACGTTCTTGTCGACCGCTATCGGAGCAGGGGCGCGCACGCCGGCCTTGTGCGCCTGCTGCAGGTTCTTGAACTCTTTTCTCGCCC
Source organism: Nitrososphaera sp. (assembly GCA_036378195.1). Lineage (GTDB taxonomy): Archaea > Thermoproteota > Nitrososphaeria > Nitrososphaerales > Nitrososphaeraceae > Nitrososphaera. Next base: position 98 of record DASUXB010000189.1, on the reverse strand, counting down.
ACGCCGCGATAAAGTTTCTAGTGCCTCCCTTGATCTCTGAAAAGCGCGGGTCGCCGGCGATGTACTGCATCCTCTTCTTGAACTCGGAACTCACCGTC
>DASUXB010000188.1:0-4449 GCA_036378195.1 Nitrososphaera sp. | reverse complement strand
CCGGCAGAATCGGTCAGCTCTTTTATCTGGGCTTCCGACAGGGGCGTGTACGCCATGCTATCGGATTTGACCGCCGTCTCTGGTATCAGCGTGCTGGCGGCGGTTTTTGTCATGTTTGCCAAGTTGTAGCCCGTGGCGTTTCCTGCGAGGCTGAACTTTTCAAGCACGACCTTTTTAGTAAAGCCGTCAAAGGTGGCAGTCACCGTAAACGGCGTCCCCTTTAGGCTGTGGAAGCCCACCGCGTTTGCCGCCACTGCCATCGAGCCGTGGTCCGCGGAATCCTGCCCCGCAAAGAACAGGGGCGAAGCGTAGGTCACGTTGTTGGACGGCTCTGTGTAGAGAGGAGGCGAGTTTGCCTGCGGCCCATCATAGTGGTGGTACGTGAAAAGCTCCACGGGGCCGCTGGCGGCCCAGGTGAGAGTCCCGCTGTAGATGACATCATCTCCAAGCGGCGGCAAAAACATTGCAGACTGATGCGCCTCGTGGCCCGGCGCGGGGTCTTGGCCAGACGCCATAGTCTTTGTCACAAGGACTCTGCTCAGGATTGTCTGTGCCTCTGCATTCTGCTGCTGCGGCAGCAGGGCAATGCTCGTATATGCAAATGCGGTCAGAATCGACGCTGTGGCTATTGCCAGCGCAAGGCGCAGCGGCATCTTTTTCGCCGGTTTGCTCCTGTTGTTATCGTCACGCTTGAAAGAAGAAGCCATCAAGCCACATAGAATCGTCAGCTATAAAACTTGGCGCAATAACTGCCTCCAGTTCGTGGGTTCTGCCTCTACTGCCGGGGATAAACCTTGTATACTTGTTTGCCGAATTGTATGCATGGTATCAAGCCATACGATCCTCAAACATCAGGAAGAGGACGAAGTCGAAGAAGGTGTCCCTGTGTGCGGCGCCAACTACTCCAGCCCGGTAGTCGATCAGGCAAGCTTCATAGACGAGATCCACTACAGCATCGGCGGCAAAAAATACATAGAAAACGCCCCACATTTCTAGGCTAGGCTGGAGGGAAATATTTTTTGCAAATCAAGGGGCAGGAGCCTAAGGAGCGAGATACGGAACTGGAGAACATAGTAGGCAATCTTTTGATTGCAGAATACCAGGTCGACAAGCTCAGGGCGCGGCTGGCCGAAAAGGTCGTGGGTCGCGGCGACGGCCTGGCAAACAACCAGTCGGTCTACACATTCAAGAACAAGGACCGGCTCTTCCGGGTCCGCGTCCAGATAGACGAGATGGAACTATAGTAAAAAAAAGAAGAAAAGTGGCGAGTCGCTGCCGCAGTAAAATATCTGTATGCGTGCGTGTGTATAATGCGGTACAGTTGTATCTACACTGCACAATATGTACATGCATACATATCTCTGGACTCGTCTTGCAAAAGGTGCGGTTTATTCGAAATCCCATTTCTTTTGTACTAGAATAGCTGTGAGCCGGGCATCAGCTGGTCACAATCGTAATAGACATTGGATGCGCGTCATATAGTACATGAGTTGGGGCCATGACACCAATCACGGAATCCGTCACGTTCCGCTTTGAAAAGATGGTGCTTGAGCAGCTCAAGCATGAGGTCGAGCAAAAGCGGATAAACCTCAACACGCTGCTCAACCAGATCGTCAAGTCTCATATTGAATGGCACGCACTTGCTCCGCAAGCCGGATACGTTCCTTTGCGCAAGCCGCTAATCCGAGGGATGGTGGATTCTCTGACCCGGGAGCAGATCGATGAAATTGCAAATAGGTACGTGCAAGATGTATCGGATCCAACTCTGATGATAACTGGCAAAAAATTTTCACCAGAATCTTTTCTAGAACTTGTAGACCGGTGGATGAGGGCCACGGGTTTTGAGTACCAGCATGAAGTGAGCAAGAGCAACAATAATCACCGTCACTTTGTCTATGTAATCCTGCATAACATGGGGCAGAATTGGTCTTATCTTATGGCGCAGATTCTCGGGCGAGCCGCTTCTAGCTTTACAATTAAAAAACCGGATATGCGGGCTACCGAGAGCACCCTCTACATTGCGCTAGATTTGGAATAAGATAAAATCTCAACAGGAACTCTGTCTATGAATATGCTTTTTGCGCCTCTCTATCTATTTTGATGATGGCGTCGTCTCAAGGACGCGCCGAAGCTCTGTAATGTGCTCCGGGTTTGTGCCGCAGCACCCTCCTATCAGGCGCACGTTCTTGTAGCTTTTGACAAAGTCTGCCATCCTGTGCGCAATCTCGTCGGGCCCCATCTTGTAGACCGCCTTTCCGCCCTCGTTGTGAGGCATCCCTGCGTTTGGCATGACCAGTATGGGCAGGTCCTGCTCTGCCAGCCACTTGATGCTTGGCTCCATCTCGGCCGGCCCAGTCGAGCAGTTGAGGCCAAAAAAGTCGATACCCATGTCGCTCACCGTCGTGTACGCGGCCTGCACGCTCGTCCCAAGGAGCATCTTGCCGTACTGGTCGAGAGTCACGTTTGCGATTATCGGGACTTTTCTGCCTGCCTTTTCCATAGCCTGATGGGACGCCTCGATTGCAAGCTTTACTTCAAGTATGTCCTGGCTTGTTTCTATCAACAGCGCGTCTGCGCCTCCCAGGATGAGCCCTTCTGCCTGCAGCGCAAACGCCTCCCTTATCTCGTCAAGGGGCTTTTGCCCGAGGTCCGGGTCGCTTGAGCTTGGCAGAAACCCAGTCGGCCCCATCGAGCCTATTACGTATCTATTTTCAAACTCGTCGGCGACCTCTCGCGCAAGCTGCGCCGCCTTTTTGTTGAACTCGACTGTCTGGCCGCCATAGCCGTACTCCTCCAGCTTGAACCTGTTGGAGCCAAAGGTGTTTGTCTCGATGCAGTCGGCGCCTGCCTCAAGGTAGCTGCGGTGGATCTTTTTTATCCATTCTGGCCTCGTAAGGATGAGGCCGTCGTTAAAGCCGTCCTTGCCGTCGGGAAAGTCCTCAGGCGCCGGATTGAGCTTTTGTATCTCTGTCCCCATTGCCCCGTCGAACAGCAGCCGCCTCTTTTTTGCGGCTTGTACGAACGGCTCTCTTTCTTGTGGCAAACAAGCCTTGTTCTCGCAGATTCAATTTAATGCTTCGCCGGGCTCTAAAATAGACAAAAGGGGCAACATCTCTTGACACTGGGGCTCTAAACCGCATACAGAGACCTCATGGGCATCATATGATGACCTCAATAGTCCAAGAGTCAACAGCGACAACGACAACAACGCCAACACCAACGCAGACAAGAAGAACCACAGACATACCTCCACACTTTCTCCTCGTAGGCAGAAAGAACGCGCTCGACTACATCGCGCCCGCGCTTTTCAGGATAGGCACGTTTGGCGAGCTGGTCGTGAGGGCAAAGGGGAGCATGAGCATCGTGACTGCGGTAAACGTTGCCGAGATGGTCAAAAAGGATGTCGCAGGGCTAGAAACGCGCTCTATCGCGATAGGCACAGAGGAGATAGTCATAGAAGGGATGCCAAAGAGAGTCTCGTACATTGAAATCCACCTGGCAAAGCCTGCGCCGGTTGTAGAGGCACCGACACCCGCAGCCGCAGAAGAAGCGCCGCCGCAGGACAAGCTTGCCGAGACTGCTTCGACTGCCAAGAAGATAAGGGCCAAAGCAAAGAAATCGACTACCACAAAAAAGAGAACGGTCCGCAAACAGCAAAAGGCGGACGCCTAGGCTCTTTCTCTTTATATTTATCTCTGCCTTCCGCCGCCAAAAACCGACAGGATGCTTGACACCATCATGCCTGCCGTGTAGGACTGGCCCATCTCTGCAAAGCCGGGGATAAAGTGGAGCGAGAACAGCGCGCCAAGTGCGGCAATTCCGCCGTACTGCGACAGCTTTTTCAAGAGCGTCTTTTCGCTGTTGAAAGGCGCAAGCAGCATCCCAAGTATCCACGTCCCAAAGAGCCAGATCATGGTCTTTGTGGCGACAAGCTCGGGCGCTGTGAACGCGACTCCAAAATACATCGCAGTCACGATAAAGTCGGCGCCCATCATGTTGGCAAATATCTTGTTGAACGACTTTAGCTTGACGATATAGTGGCCAAAGACAAAGCCCATTATCGCAACTGCCGCGGCGCTCCCGCCGACGTAGGCCGCGTTTGCGCCGCACGAAAAGAGCGCCCTTGGGTCCGTGCTCCCGCACATCACCTGCGTGGCCACCAGCACCATGAGGAACGTCTTGATGATGACGCTCGCTATTATGAGCAGGGCCTTGTGCTGGCGTTCAAGCGGTTGCGCTTTCAATGTGGTATATACGTGTGTGCTGGCTGCTGCCAGATACTTAAGGCTTGATCATCATCACGGCTCTACTCGCGACATCGTCCTCGGGAAAAGCACCGTGTCTTTGATGTCCTCCGCGTTAGTTATCCATCTCACGAGGCGCTCGATGCCAAGGCCAAAGCCGCCGTGCGGCACAGACCCGTAGCGGCGCAGGTCGAGATACCACTCG
>DASUXB010000187.1:0-23643 GCA_036378195.1 Nitrososphaera sp. | reverse complement strand
TTCCTGCGCGATTCCCGCCGCCGGCACAGGCAACAGAACGCGCCCGCCGGCGTGCGCGGCTGAAGTTATCATGCGTGCAAGGTGCGCCTCGGCTTCTTCTCGCGGGCACAGGACATCCTCCTTGCCCCCGTACGTGCTTTCGATAATCATCGTCTCGACGCGGGGAAAGTTCCAGTAGGCGTTGTCAAGTGCAAGCGTCTTGCCGAACTTCATGTCGCCAGTGTAGACCAAGTTGTGGTCGCCATTTCCGATGTGCAGGTGCGCCGAGACGGAGCCGAGCATGTGGCCCGAGTTTGAAAGCACGAGTTTCACGTCGGGCGAGATGTCAGTCACGACTCCGTGCGTAAGCGGTATCGTGTGAACGAGGGCGCGCTCGATGTCCTTTTCCGAATACAACGGAGTCTTGGACCTTTTGACATAGTCCTGCTGCAGTATCCCCATAAGGAGCAGGGTCGGCTCGGTACAATAGACGGGGCCGTCGTAGCCGTACTTGAACAGCGCCGGGACAAATCCGGCGTGGTCCATGTGTGCGTGGCTCAGGACGACTGCGTCTATCTCGTCCATGCCGATGCCGGCGACGTCAAACCTCGGGAGGGCCAAGAGCGAGTCTCTAGCGCTCTCATTTATGCCGCAGTCAAGCAATATCTTGCTCTCCTGCGTCGCAAGCAACATGCACGATCTGCCCACCTCTGCAAAGCCTCCAAGCGTCATCAGGCTCGCCTCCGCCTCGCCGATGAGCTTGTCGCGGAATATCTTGTCGCCCACCTCCCTGTAGAACCGGGTGCGCTCGGCGACCGTCTCACCCATCAACCGGTAAATATTTTCAATCGCGGCCATGCTGCGCGGGGCCTTTCTAATCCTGACGCGCCAGCCCGTCTTTTCAGCAAGGTCTATGTTGTCAAAGTCCTCGCCAGTCTGTGCAAGCATCCAGGGCTTTTTCGCAAACACCACGGCCTCGCCAAGCACGGGGTCGAAAAACGTTCCGGCGACTCCCACCTCCGCGGGTATCGATTTTGAGATTATCTGCGCGGACTGGGCCTGCGGCTTGCGTATGGACTCGTCGGTGCGCACCACGATGCGCTTTTTTATCGTGTTTACCATGTTTGAGACGACCTGGCTGTTCTGCATCAGGTACGCAGGGTTCTTTGAGTAGAGGGCAATCTTGGGCCCTTCGTACTCTATTTTCGTGAGCGCGGCCTCCTGTGGCAGACTCTGCAGTATCACCGCCATTATGTTCTGGCTGCCTTGCTCGCTTTGTGGCCTACGTTGCATTAATGCAATCTCACTAATTCATCATATGCAAGCATCAAAATAATGACGCCGGCTGGATATGCTTTGTAACGCGCCGCCCGTATTAAATATTTGGCCAAGGTTGAAATATCAACCTGCCATATCTAGTGCGAGATATACATTTGGAAGGCAGTTCCTCCGGCTCTCGCGGCCCCAGGCGCTTTGGAGGCCCCCGGCCGTTCCGGCTTGCGCCTTTAAGCGTCGGCCAAGAATATGATGTTACTATAGAGTCGATGAGCAGAAGAGGCGACAGCGGGGTCGCGAAAATTCAGGGACTGGTGATTTTTGTGGCAGGCGCCAAGGTGGGCGATTCAGTGAGGATAAGGATAACCAAGGTAGGAAGCGGCTTTGCGACCGCGGAGATCGCCGAAAGCATCGAGTCTCTTCCCCCGGAAGCCGAGGCCGAGACTTCGGCCGACAGCGACGAGTGAGCGAATGGTATCAGCGTCTCCCCCGTCCCACCTGATGGAACTGCCAAGGAAGATACTGATAGGCGAGCGGGTGATAGCAGAGGTGGGCCCATTTGTCAGATCGCTTGACATGTCTGCAAGGAACGTTGCAGTCATCACGGGCAAGATAGTCAAAGAGCGCGCAGGCGTGTTGTGCAATTCTTCGCTTGAGGATGCCATGCTGAAGGCAAAGTGGCACGTGGTGTCGGATGCCTCGATGGACACGGTCAACAAACTGTACGACAAGATAAAGGACGACAGGCCCGATTTCGTGATAGGGTTTGGAGGCGGCAGGTCGGTGGATGTCGCAAAGATGACGGCTTATAGGTTGTCAAGGCCGTTTCTGAGCGTGCCGACCTCGGCGTCGCACGACGGCATATCAAGCCCGTTTGTTTCTGTGAGGGGGATAGACAAGCCGCACTCTATAAAGGCCAACACGCCCATAGGCGTCCTTGCAGACACGCATCTTTTGTCGCAGGCGCCACCGCGCCTTTTGGCCGGCGGCTGCGGCGACTTGGTGGCCAAGATAACGGCGGTAAAAGACTGGGAGCTTGCAAGGGACGAAAAGGGCGAGTACTTTGGCACTTATGCGGCAAACCTTGCGTACATGAGCGCCCAGATAATACTGGAAGAGTCTGAAAAACTGAAAAAGAACGAGCGCCTAGGCATCAGGACGGTCGTCGAAGCGCTCATCAGCGCAGGAGTAGCCGCCTGCATCGCCGGGAGCAGCCGGCCCTGCTCGGGTGCAGAGCACCTGTTCAGCCACGCGCTAGAGTACGTCGCCGGGGGAGCAGAGTGCGGCCTGCATGGCGAGCGCGTCGGAATCGGCACGATAATGATGGCCAGGCTGCACGGCCTTGACTGGGAAAGCGTCAGGCAGACGCTGGAGGACATGGGCGCTCCTACAAAGGCGAAGCAAATCGGCTTGACTGAGGACCACGTGGTGCAGGCCCTCGTAAAGGCGCAGTCTCTCCGGCCAGACCGCTACACGATACTGAGCAAGGTAAAGATGGACAAGAAAAAGGCCCGCGACCTTGCGGCGGCAACAAAGGTCATCTGAGCGCCTTTATCGTCGCTTCTTTCCGGTGCGCAAATATCTTTGCCAGCTGCTTTTCGACATAGCCTTCAAGCGCTTTTCCGAGCGGACCGTAGCGCAATTCAAAGTCAACCTCGTCGATGACCGTGGTCCCGCTGATGGTTTTCTCAAACGAATGAGTGTGCTTCCACACCCTGAACCGGCCCTCAAGCATCTCGTCGACGTACGCATAAGGCTGGAGATGCGTTATTCTAGAGTGCCACCTGCTTTTCACTACCAAGTTTCCCTCCAGCCACACCTCCGTATCCTCTGCTAGCTGCCTGCCCGTGGTGCATCTTACCACCTTCAAGCCCATTTCGGGAGGCGTGATGACTTCAAGGTGGCCTATGTCAGTGTAAAAAGCCCATACCTTTTCGATTGGAGCATCCACTGTAAAGGCGTGCGAGAACTTGCGCAACAGGAAGATGAGAAATAGCAAAGCAATTTGACTTTTGTGTTATGAGAAAAGAAGGTGGGGAGGGGATTCGAACCCCTATAAATCCGCTGACTGCACATGTACAGTGCTGCAGGCGAACGCATGGCCGCTCTGCCACCCCACCGCTTGACATTCATTCTTGGTGGTTCTAATTTATACGTAAAGGTATTTTTGCAGAGCGGGCCATGCCACCGGAGCTAGTGCATAGCCTTGACGTGGTTGCTAAAGTCGTCGGCTGTTGGGAATTCCTTGTCGCAGATGTCACATTTGTATAGGAGTTTTGTTGGCGCCGTTGCACCGGAATAGACAGGGGGTGTATACCTTCTTGGGATTGTCAGAAACGGAGAATAGCCTGCCTCATAGTACGGATAGTCCTTGACATAATACCTGTACGGGTCGGGGTTTACGTTGCGCTCGTAGTTTCTCTTTACCTCGTCTTCGCTTACCCGGAGCCATAGCACATCCCCATCCCATCCTTCAACCTTGGATACGGGGATGTAATAATGGTGCACATTTACAAAGCCGCGCTTGACAACAATAAAGTCCCTGCTCACTGCCTCGACATCGCCAATGTCCTGATCATCGCTGGTATGGACCGATTCATTGATCATGCCAATCCAGCCGGATTTGCTTGGCGCGTTCTCCATACGTACTATCGTAAAAAACAAAATTAAAGAGTTTTTACACCATCTATTTTTTTTCATAAAGAGAGGGCAGAGCGCGCGGCTATCTTGGCAACCTTGACAGGCTCGGGCAGCGCCCCCTGCAGAGTAAAGGCGTTCAGAACTGCAAGGGCGCGTTTCTGCGTGATGCCCCAGTACCGTATGTACAGAGGCTTGCCTGTCCTGAGCGCCACCCGCTCCCGCTCTCCGAGCTTTCTGTACCTTTCCACCTTTTCTTCCCACCCTTTTGAAAAGTGGTGCCTGATGGCTCCTTCAAGCCCTTTTGAATCCTCAAACGTTATCGCAACCACTGGCAGGCCCGTGTCGTGCGAAATCTGCTGCCCGTCAATGATGTTGTACATGCTTATCACGAGGCCGCCAAGCAGTATGCAGTTGATGTCGTCACGCTCAAGCGACTGGCACATGGAGACAATCGTGTCTGTGGCGTCGTCGCCCCCGACGGTAGCCCGGCCAAACGCCATGCCGTCAATGACTAGGTCGCGGCGCATCACCACGCCGGCGAGGACCGAGCTTTTGGCAGCCTTTCTGAAACTCTCGGCCACTGCAAAGACGCGCACGCCCTTTTTCTCGGAATGTACCCTGCGGATAATAATTATTATCCGGCGCGCCTGTCGATAAGCGTTTTCTTGCTACTAGTACTGAAACACGCCCTTGCCGATAATCCTAGTGGTCTGGCTATCCGGCTTTAGGAGCACGCAAGTCTGTCCCGGCAGGTACACCATCGGCTTTTCCGGCGTTATCTCTAGCGTGTCGCCGGCAGCCAGTTTTACTTTCACCGGCCGTATCTGCATCCCCACTGACAGCATGTACATCTGGTTGTCGGCAAGCTCGCCTTTGAAGAACGGGCTTTTCTGGAATTTTGCAGTCACTGGGCCGGACGCCACCTTGACAGTGCCGGGGGCACATATCATGTCGCCCCGGGATATGTCGCCGGCAGAGGGGCCCTTTACCGCAAGGCCGACTCGCGCCGGGCTTGACGAATTTTCTACGGGGTCGTCGTGCATCTGTATCGACTTTACAAGCACGTTCTTGCCGGAGGGCTGGAGCGTCAGCTCGTCATACGCCTTGATGTTCCCCTGCCTCACAACCCCGAGGACGACCGTTCCGACGCCCTTGACATCAAACGCGTGGTCGACTGGTATCATCACCGGCCCGTCCTGCCCCTTTGGTACAAGCTTGGCCATCTCCTGCTTTAGCTGGTCCACGCTGTCTACGAACTGGTAGCCGGCAAGCGACGTACCTTTCAAGAGCGCCCGCAGTTTTTCCCTGTCGACTTCGTACGAGTGCAGCACAAAGCCTTCCTTGATTCCGGCATAGTCAAGCGCAAGCACCTGCTCGCCAAGGAACCTGTCCAGTTTTGACACATTCAGAATCGCGTATTCGGCAATGTTCACAGCCTGCATCAGGGGCTGTATCTTGTCGGGAAATGTAATTGGCACAGTCCAGGTGTAGACAATGTCCGCTGTCTTGCGGTCGTATATCGTGATGTCGGTGGACGTGCCCTTTTTTCCTAGCTCGCCTGCTATTGCAGGGTCGCCGAGCACGACAAAGTTGACGCTGTTCAATATGCCGCTGTTTCAGCCGTGCCGGTATAATGCTTTGCGGTCAATAGTCGAGCAGGTGGTCCTGCCGGGTAAAGTTTGCGCCTGGGGGATAGACGTCGACCATGTTTGATATGCTAGTCACCGTTCCGGCGGCGTCCGTCACCGCAAGGGTGACCTTGTAGCTTCCTTCCTTTGCATAGGCGTGAGTAGCGTTCTGCAGCTGCGAGACTGCTCCGTCGCCAAAGTTCCACGCATACCGGTAAGGCTCGACCCCGTCACGGGCGACGCCGACAAACGGCGCCTTTTCGCCTACTCTTATCTTGAAAAAGTTGTCCGCGTTCACGCGGAACGTCTTTGGCTTTTCTCCTAAAAATTTCATCGGGACAGTGTACGCCACCACGAGCACGACTGCGACAACCCCGATTATGCCGAAAACGAGCGCGCTATTCCTGCTCACCAAAGGCAACAAGAAACGCAGATCGCTTCGAATTTATAAAGATAAGCATATCCGTCATCCATCTCTTTTCTCTTAATCAGGAGGCATTCCTTCGTCCTCCTTGCCGGCAAGCATCCTATCGTACGACCTTTGCTTGTAATATTTTTCGTAAAACGATACGTGGTTGCCTTCCATGTGCATCAGGTATTCATGAACCCTTTGCGCCCCATCGCGCCCTTTTTCCATTGCCTTTACGATAAGGGTTTCACCGCTGGTGACGTCTCCTGCTGCAAAGACTCTTTCCACCGACGTCTTGTGATCGTCGCCAATCGCAATAGCATCGCGCTTGCCTGTCTTTATCCCCGTCTTTTTCTGCAGAAAAGAGTTTGGCCCTCTTCCGATGGCCACCAGCACGGTCGAGCAGGGCATTTTGAATTCCTTGCCCGCAGCAGGCTCTAGCTTTTGCTTTCCGGATTTGTCGTCGGGCGCGCTTTCGTGCAAACTGTCTATAAGAGCCGCATTGACGTGGCCGTTACTGTCGCCTTCAAAAGACCGGGCCTGTACGAGAAACTTGAATTTCACTCCCTCTTCCTTTGCCTCTTTAAGCATTATGGGGTCGGTGTGCAGTTCGGTCTCGGGCTGCCTGCACAATACCGTGACGTTTCCCCTTCCTTTTGTGAGCCTCAAAGCGGTCCTAGCGCAATCAAGGGACGTGTCTCCACCCCCTATCACAATGATTTCGGTGCCAAGGTCGTACCTGGGATTCTTCAAATAATTGTCCACTCCACCTGCAAAGACGCTTTCAAGAAAGTCATATCCCGACAACACTCCCTTCAGGTCGCTTCCGGGGGTATCGAGGTTCCGAGCATCCTTGCAACCGGTGGTAATCAAGACCGCGTCATTTTCATCCAAAAGCTGGGAGAGAGTAAGGTCCTTTCCTACAGTAACTCCGGTGCGGATGTCTATTCCTATCGCCTTGATTTTTTCAATTTCATCGCGCAAGACGTCTTTTGGTAGATGATAATCCGGAACTCCATACCACGCTGTTCCGCCGGGCATCGCGGATGCATCGTATATCGTGACCTTGTGGCCGTACCTCCTCAGAAGTTCAGAGCCTGCAAGACCGGCGGGACCTGCACCTATGACTGCCACCTTTTTTCCAGTATCAGGCTCGATAGACAAAGACGATGGCGGCTGCCGGTGCTTTCTCTCCCAGTCGGCCACATATCTTTGAATCAGACCTATCCCAATCGGCTGCCCGGACCACTTTAGCACGCAGGCATCTTCGCACAGTCCTTGCAGCTGCGGACAGCACCGGGCAGTTACGCCCAACAGAGGATTTGTCTCTCTGATCCGCTCATAGGCCGTCTTAAAGTCGCCTCTTGCGACAGCCTCGTTCATGCCCCGGACGTCCAAAAGGACAGGACATGCGTCGATGCACACAGGAGTTCCACACAAGAGGCAGCGCTCTGCTTCTTGCATGACCTCTTCCTGTGAATAGGGCTGCTGAACCTCTGAAAAATTGGTTTTTCGCTCTTCCGCACCTGCCTTGCGAAAAGGAAATCCGCCGACGCGGTTTGGCTCGACCATCAAGAATCAACATGAACTTTTTGCTTAATAGAGTTACTTGCGATTAGCAAATATCTGCAATGACAATAGTTAGTTTACGCGCCACATGCACGCACATATCTTGCTTCTTGTGTTTATGTGCGTAGTATGCATACCACACATTCATGACAAAGATTGCTTGTTTTCCAGATCAAGCCGACGCGTATATGAGGTACGAGATTGCAGCAATAAACAGCCCCACGTCTGCCAGTTCGTCGTCTAGCTGCACTCGATGGCCCCGCTCTTCTGTTCCCAAGCCGGATGCTTCGCCCACTGCTGTGCCGCGCAGTCTCTTTATCTTGTCCCTCAAGTTGCGGTGATGGTAGTCGATTTGTGAAAGCTCGGCATCATCGTCATCAAAACCGTCCAGCCTGCTGATGTACCTTACGGCACCATTGACGTGTTCGTCCCAGTGCTTGCCCGCAGGGTGGCCAGCCATCATGTAAAAGTTGCCGTTGTGCTTGAACATCTGTTCACGTACAACAAACACCTCATCTTTTGATGGAACGTCGCCATCGGCGTCGCGCCGGTCTTTTGCTCTTGCCAATTTGCGCACAGAGAAGGAAAAGGGTCGGAGTTCTCCATGCACACGCCTATCAAGCGACCACTCCATGCCGTCTTTGTGCCTTACAAGTCTGAAACCGTTGTCGTCGTTTTCTTTTTTTATTTCAGCGATCTCTTTTTCATCGCCAGAGAATATCACAGCATCCGGCTGCTGTTTTGATTCTCTGTGTATTTTTTTAACTATGAAATCCGAGGCAATTCTACCTTGTACAAATTATGCACAAAAAACGCTTTTATGCTTTCTTTCTTCAAATCAGAGACAGAGCAGAAAAAATCACGGAATAATATATACACCCACAACATGACGACGTACAGAAAAATTGTATGTTGCCTTCTAACGCTCAAAAATGAAAAGATCCTTGACGTTGCTGAACTGATGGCAGTTTGGACACTCAAACGTCTCGTCGTCAATCCGGTTAAGATCTGCAAGCAAAAAATCAAAAGCGCATGAAGGACAGAAGGTGTGTTTCATCTTGTATGTGTGCAGATTATTATCTGCCAACGAGGACTAATTAACGCTAGCCGGGAATGCCAACTTCGTCCATCGTGAACACAAAGCGGGAACCCGCGTACGTGTCCTCGGTGCCCTCGCGCTGCCAGTTCACCTTGTATTCTTTTGTCACCTGCTTGCCGATTATTTTTATTGAAGTCGGCAGGTCCGCAAACAGTTTCTCCACCTTTTCCGGGTTCTTTGTCATGAGGACGGACCTGCGCCTCTTCATCAAGTATTTCACGGCGACATTCCGGTGCACGTGCCCTTCCACAGGTATCTGCTCCTTGCCGGTGTCAATAGTAAATTGGCGCTTGGCCATCAGCTGCTACTAGAATCAAAGGGATTGATAGAAAAGCTTTGTGGTTTTTATAGAAAAAGAAAAGGGGAGGCGTTGCCCCCCCTTGGGGGCTTTTTTAACCCGTGGAGTTGCCGCTCATCGTGGCGTTGCCGCCCGATGTGGCATTGCCACCAGAGGTAGCGTTACCACCAGAGGTAGCGTTACCACCAGAGGTAGCGTTACCACCAGAGGTAGCGTTACCACCAGAGGTCATGTTGCCAGTCGAGCCTTCCATCATGGAGCCGCCCATCGTGGCGTGCTGGTCAAGCCATGCCTTTGATGGAACCTGCGCCTCCTTTGGAATGTCGCCAGGAGTCGAGCTGTCGTCGGCGACTACCACAAATGCTCCGCCCTTTACGACATGAGCCATGTTGTGGTCGACACCCACATAGGCGCCCTTCTCAGGGAACGTAGACTCGATCACTGAAGCAGAGCCCACTGGGACCCACCAAGTCTCTTCGTTCCTTTCAGGAGACATGTTCCTGCCCTTGAACGAGCCATCCTTTACGTCAATCTGGCCCGCGATGAAGTGGAAGGAAACTCCCTCGTTCGGTCCTGGAGCCACGATGTACCACCTTGTGAGTTCACCCGGCTTTACCTTAAAGACCGTGGCGTTTGCATTCAGAGTGAGCTTGACTGCGCTACCGACGGCTGGTGCGTACTTGTGTGCCATGCCGTTGGTGAGGATGAGGTCAGGCTGCTGCATTGCAAACTTTGTGATGTTAAATGAGCCTACTGTGCCGTTTGTGCCGGCGAATAGACCCTTGTCTGCGCTGTTGTAGATTTCACCGAATACAACGTAGAACTCCTTTGCCGGCTGCTCGTTTGTCGCGTGGACTACGAATCCGCCGTACATGCCGTTTGCAATGTGCTCCCAGACGCCGTTCAGACCGTCAGCACCGCAGTGGTACAGAAATGCACCAGAGTTTGGTGTGCTAAAGGTCCAAGACTTGGACTCTCCAGGGGCAACGTTGCCAGAAAGCACTTGACTCGGGCCGATTGCTGCGTGGAAGTCGATGCTGTGGATCTGCTTGCCTTCATTCTTCAAGGTGATTGACACAGTGTCGCCCACGTTTGAGGCCATAACGGGACCAGGAATGGTGCCATTGAAGACCATGGCGTTGTACATTATTCCGCCAGGATGCAGAACGTCGTCAGGAGCCACTTGGACCTCCTTTTCGCTTGCGATCAAGGTATAGTGTCTAGTGACACCAGTTGGGGCAGCCTGTGCAGCTGAAAGTGGGAATCCGTTAAAAAGCGGACTGAAAATTAGTCCCACTACCAGAACACCGGCAGCCAACCCTGCAATGATTGCCTTGTTCATTGCCTCCGATAATCAACGTGATCTATATAAGACTTGTCGAGAGTACGCTTGCTTTTGAATGCAGCATTTGTAAGCGCATTCCTGATGCTATATTCATTTTCTATAATCTACATATTAACATAAATATCTGCTAGTATGATATAAGAGATGTTTTTTCTATATATCCCTATATGGAAATATACCATCTATATAGCCTATAACGGGAAATTGATCAAATAGTACTCAATATTGGGTACGTTAATAAGCAACCTCTCCACCTAAGAATCTGCCATGGCTCTCATACCATCACTCATACCGAAGGAAGTCGAGATACAGCGGCTGAGAAAGATTTACGTCTTTTTCATCGTGCTGGCATCCATCGCTTTGTCGGTAGAAGTCGACAACTACGTAGACGGCTCGCTGCACCAGACGTCCATCCGCGACTCGGCCTTTACGCCTGCCCACTGGTGGCTGTACAGCCACTTTGTCGCCCTTCCCGTAGGCTGGGGAATGGTGGCGATGTACGACAGAAGAGTTCCCATCCTACGGGGCCCCGGAAACTCGATGAACACAGGATTAAAGATAACCATCATAGGCTATCTTGCGACCATGTTCACAGTCGGCGTAAACGAAATGTGGCACTTTTGGATGGTCGAAGAGATCTTCTCTGTTCCTAACCACTGGATGTTCAACATGGGTGTCGTTGTGGCATTCATGGGCGCACTTGCATACGTGGTAAGGGTGTACGCAAGGATGGTCGAACTGCAGCAGGAAACGCCGGCCAAGAACCCGCACATAGCAGAGATGTACAAGCTGGCACTGGAAGGCAAGCTGTACAGCAGGTCAATCCCATAAGCACTCTCCCTCCTCTTTTTCATTTTTTATTCTGACTTTTGTACCCAGTGTCTTTAAATTGCCTGTGAACGGCTGTACGGCATTGCCGGCGTATGGCGGTAAGAGGTTTCCAAGGGCGGCCCGCAGGGCCAGAAAGCCCATGCAGGACAACTGGGCCAAGGTGCCCAAGGGCAAGTGGCTGAAATGCACGTATGGCCGGTGCGGCCATGAATGGCAGTACTTTGGCGGCCACAGCTGGGCGGAATGCCCGCTTTGCCACACCACCAGCAAGGTGTCAGTCGCCATCCGCAACTACAAGGAAAACGGAACTAGCTGACAAAAAGCGAGTTTTCGTCCTTTGCCATCGACAGCTCCACGCTGTTTCTGGGCTTGTCGTGCACTATTAGCAAGGCTCCCGCAGTTTTGTATTTCGTGGCAAGCGTTTGCAGGTGAAAGTTCAAAGTATACAGGTCTGAAAACGACTCGGATTCTATCAGAACGAGGCTGTCGTCGTACAGCTCTAGGCGTGTCCCGCTTTCGGACTTCTCCACTTTAAAGATGTGCCACACAGCCCAGAGGAAAATGTCACGAGATTTTAAATGCTGCCTTGTTCAGCCTTGCCGCGGCTATCGCGGCGGCTACAAGGGCCGCAAGTGCAAGGGCCGCAAACGGAAACTCGGGCGCGTTGCGCACTCCTTGGATCTGCACACTATGATTGCCCGGTGGAACGAAAAAGTCCACGTACACTGTCTTGCCGTCGGCCTTGACTGTGGCGCTGTCGTACGGCTTGCCGTCCATGATGACGGCAACGGTTTGGTTCTGCGTCATCTGCGGGATCTTTATGCTCGCCGGCCCGCCTTTCGGGTTGTAATGCGTGATGTCAAAGGCGATGCTGTCGGTCGCGTTGTCGTACCTCAAGCTGCCCACCTTGGCGATTGCGGTAAAGTCGTACGGTATAAAGCTCCCGTCGCCGGTGGGCAGCGTGGATACCGGCGCGTCAAAGTCGACGCCGGCGCAGCTGTAGTAGTAGACCTTGGCCTTTACGGACGGATCGGGCGACGCTGTAAACGTTGCCTCCTCGCCGGGCTTTAGCACGGGCACGACGTTGCTCCTGACAGAGTCAATGTCCGTCAGGTTTTCATCGTGGACAGAGGCGTAGATAAAGACGTTCCTGAGCTCGGTGCTGCCCGTGTTCTTCATGGTGCCGGCGAGGACGCGTCCTTCCCCCACCGCCATGTTCGTGTAGTTGAGTAAAAGAGTGTCGTAGAAAGGCACGTCGACCTGCTTGGCGCTTGCTACGTATGGCTTGCCTGCCGGCACAACCCCCTCTGCAAGCTGGAACTTGAACGGGGCGCCCTTTGTCGGGTGTATCACGCTCCCGTACAGGTTTTCATAGAGCGTCGAGGCGTGTCCGGAACCGTCAGTGACGTTGAGCGCCATCGTAACGCTCAGCGGCCGTGTGCCGTGGTTGTTGACGATCCCGACTACATTTTTCACCCCGTGCGCGTCCACAAAAGAGTAGTCAGAATTCTTTAGCTCTATAGAATCGTCCGCGTTTGCAACCGCTATTATTGGACATGTGGCAGCAGAAAGCAGAATAATGGACAGCGCGGCCCACGTCAGCAGGCGCATGGACGGTGGTGCACGCCCCGGCAATTTAAAGCCCTCCCCCAGCAACTAGCCGCCGGCGTTCTCGCCGGAAAAGGCAAGGTGGTCGTGGTAGACATTTATCAACTCGTTTATCGCCTCCCCAAAATCGATGTCGCGCTTTTTTTCATGCGACATGTCGGTCCTGATGGACGACAGGCGCTTGTACGTCTGCTCGTCTATTGTCAGTGTCTTTCCCATAATCCTATGGAAAAATGCCCCCAGGATGATATAATATATTTGCCTTGCATTTCATACGAGAAGAGACGTCAGGTACATGACCAGCATGCCAACTGCGATGCCTCCCGCCACCGGCCCGCTCAGGAAGGGTCTGCCTGTATTCTCTTCTTTCCGGCCTGCGTACTTGAATATCGCATAGACCACCTGGAACACCGCGCCGGCGCCTACTGCAAGAAACACCACCGACGCGATGGGCGAGGCGACAAAGCCCCCCACCCACGCCCCGAGGATAGCAGGCGCACCAGCGATAAAGCCGAGCGCGGCAAGTCTGGTCACCCTTGGCTTTTCCCTTGCAAGAGGCGCCACGATGGCGAGGCCCTCAGTTGTGTTGTGCAAAGTAAAGCCCACGATGAGAAAGGCTCCCAGCGCGACCTCGCCGGCCACCATCGAGCCGCCTATCGCAAGGCCCTCTCCCATGTTGTGCAGGCCAATCCCTATCGCTATCATGAGCGCCACCGCCATGGGACCTGTCACTTTCGCAGTTGCCGTTGTCTTGCCCCGTTCCATCAGCTTTTCAGATGCGTACAGCAGCGCCACGAACGACACCACCGCCACGGTGGCGATCAGCGCCTGGCCATGGAACGCGCTTGCTACGCTCTTTGCGGCTAGCTCGTTTGCCTCCACTAGCGCGTCTATGCCGAGGAACAGGAGCAGGCCGGCGGTAAAGCTGAGGAAGAACAGGTACTTGCCTGCCGACAGTCTTCTGAGGAACGGGAGCCACAGGAGGCCGATGAGCACAGGGATTATTCCGACGTATGTGCCAAGGAGCGCAAGGAGCGACACCTGCCCTGCATCCGGCGCAGGGGTCAATATTGCTGCCGGGACTGTCTTGGAAAAGCGCACGCCGTCCGAAGTCATGATGCCTACCGTGTAAGGCTTGCCTTCCACCCAGTCAAACGGTATGGCGACTCTGGCCTCGCCAAAGCGAGCAAGAGCCTTTGATGGCTCGATTGCCGCCGGCACTATCCTGTCGTTAACATCCACCTGCGCTATCTCTATTCCCTGCGGACCTGTGTTGCGCACGTGCGCGATTATCAGTTTGCTTGCAAACTCTATTCGCTCGATTGTGACGTCCGGAAGTGGCGCCCCAAAGTTGAGAAGCGTGTTTCCGGGCCACAAAAGAAACGCTATCATCCCTGCCAGTATCACGATAGGTATCAGCGCGCTTGCCGCTAGCTTGGCATTCGTGACGGCCACCACTACCCCATTCACTCCTTTACGAGGAATACTCCTTGCCAGCCCTTCTCTGCAAACTCGGTCTTGTGGGCGTGGAACATGTACTGGCCCGGATACTTGTACGTGAATTCCAAGATGCCACGCTCGCCCTGGCTCATCGTCACCATGTCGGTGTATTCGTCAGGCGTGAGGCTCGTGCCTGTGCGGTACAGGTTAAAGAGGTTGCCGTGCAAATGGAAATTGTTTATCTGGTCAAGTTCCAGTATGTTGACGAGGTACACGCGCACCAGCTTATCCTTTTGTATCTGAATGGGGTGGTGCATGTAGTAGAACGGGATGCCGTTTACCGTGTAGAAATTGTTCTCGCCATCAAAGTCAGTGTCGTAGCCGTTCATCATCATTACCATCTCGTCTGCAGAGGGTCTGGGCGTCTTGGGGTCCACGATAAAGACGCCGTACAGTCCGTGCCCTATGTGCTCCTCAAGGGGCTGGATGTGGCAGTGGTACAGGAACAGGCCAAAGGGTGCGGCGGTAAACTCGTACGTGAACCGGCCCCCCGGCGCCACCTTTTCAAACACGCCGTCCATTTCAGCCGCATGGATGCCGTGGAAGTGCATCGTGTGCGGCCGGGTGCCGTTGTTGATGAAGTTGATGCGCACAAGGTCGCCTTCAGTGGCGCGAATCGTCGGCCCGGGGACGGTGCCGTTAAACGTCCACGCGTTGAAAAAGACACCTGGCGAGACTTCGTAGGTTTTCCGGTCGTCTGCCACTATCGTGAATTCGCGCAGGGTCGTCCCGTTTGCCAGCTTGGACACGTGCCCGTAATTGAACTCGCGCAGGTACTTGTCAGGATCGACCACCGCGTTTTTCAGGTCCATGCTTTCGTGCTCTGGGTCGAGCACGTCGCCGGTGGTGGCGTACGAAGTGAGGCTGTGGCCCGTCACTATCTTTTCCGTGCCCTGCGCGCTTGCACCAAAGCCGAGGGACGAAAGGGCGACCGCGGTGCCTGCTACTGCCACCGCTACGACTGCCAATAACAATTTGTTACCCGACAACGACAAGCGCGATACGCAGTTGATAGTGTTAGTCTTGATAATAAATGTTAACCTAGTCTAACATTCTTAGACTAGACTATTTCGCGAAGTTTATCTTTGCATCTGCCAAAGTCAATGCTATTGCAGAGGTACTTTGTCCACCTCAAGAATGGAATGTATACACCAAAGGACGCGACTGTTCTCCTGACAAGGGCCCGCGAGCTGGCAGGGGAAGAGGCCATAATCCGCGACTCGCGTGTGTCAAAAAAATACATCGAGTTTGACACCAGCGTCCCGGACGGCACGGAGATAGGCGATCTGGTCGGCAGGCTCCAGAAAATCTCGCCCCTTGCAAGCTATGAGCACATCGTCGAGAGGCACGTGGAAAAAGAGGAAGCAATCGAGAGGGCGATAGAGCTCTTTAACGAGGAGAAGTACTGGGGCACGCACGAGGCGCTTGAAGCAGTCTGGAAAGAGACGCCGTCGGGCCAAGAGCGCGACCTTTTAAACGGCATAATACTCGTCGCGGCGGCGTTCGTGCACGATGAAAAGGACGAGCAAGAGATCTGCATTTCCATTCTCAGGCGCGCAAGGAAAAAGCTCGACGGCGCGAGGGGCAGGTATCACGGCATAGACATGGATAGGTTCGTAGAGCGGGTGCAGGGAATACTGAACTCAGGCGTGATAGAGCGGTTCACTATCTGACTGCCCGAACTACTGCAAGAATCACCGTGCTTATCGCAGACAGCACCAAGAGCGCGCTGCCAAACATCAGGGCTTCAGTAGACTGCGCCGCTTCGCCTGCCGCGACTGCGGCGAGGCTTGCCGCCCACGCAGCGACAAGGACGTATTTTGCGTACTTCATGTCCCACTGTTTTTTCCTGCTGGCGACTGCAATCACCGCCGACAGCGGCGCAAAATATAACAGGCCGATGAGCGAGCTGGCAGTCAGGCCGGCGCCCACTATTGCCGCTTCGTTGTTGAAAGAAAGCGTGTGAAAGACTGAAGTGCTCAGGTCAAGTATCCCAAGGAGCGGGTAGACGGACGTGCGCACTGCACCCCTGAGCCAGTCTTGGCCCCGCTCATAGTCTGCGACGTTGGGGCTGAACGAGTAGTACCAGCCGTTAAAGACGTTCATGAAACTTGCGCCGGCCATTGTCTTGAGCGCAAGGCCATCGCGAAATTCGCGCAGCTCCTGCACCTGCGGCGCAAGCTCGCTTCCAAACGCCGCGGTGGCTATCAGGCAGCCGCTCTTTGTGCCGTTGTTGCTATTGTTTGCAGGAGTGCCAGAGTTTGCTCCTAGGCCGGATGCCTTGTACACGGCAACGTCAGAGACGTACTGATCAGAGTCGGCTACAAGAGAATAGCTTGCGGCCTTGTACGTCTGCAGGCGCTCGGCCACCACTATGCTAGAGCCGGCTGTGTCCCCGGGCGCCAAGTCTTGGACTACTTGGCTCTCGCTCTCTGCAGGGGCCTCTCCTATCGCCACGACCTTGCCGGCGCTGTCGTACAGCGTCGCTATCGCTATCGGGTTTGTCACGGTATCGTTGCCGCTATTTTTGACGCTCACGTTGATGTAGTAGACGCCGAGCACGTCAAGGCGCGAGTTTGACGAGACCAGGGTCAGGCTTGCGGGCTTGTTTTCTGTAAGCTGGCCCACTGCCGAAAGGGAATAGCTGGCGACCTTGTCCACGGTCGCAGGGTCGAGGTAGACCATGTCAAAGGGCGCAAATCCTCCAGGGTCTATCACGCGCAGTTTCGGCGCCTGCTGGTACTGCGAAAGGAGCTTGCCACTTGCGTCATAGAATGACGCCGTTATCAGGATGTCCTTCATGGCGTTTGCAGACTCGTTCTTTATCTCGCCGTAGACATGCAGTATCTTGGACTCGTCTATGTACTTGGTCTCATTCTGGAAGGAAAAGGCGGTCTCTGCGGTGGCGATGTGCTGCGATGCGACAACAGATGACGTCAATAGCGTTGAAATGATGATTGCAACGATCGTCAACAGGCCGCGCGTGTACACACGTTGGATCGGAGTTTTTGGATATTTAAATCTGAAAAACCGGCTGGCAGCAACAATAGATATTAAAAGACGTAGAAGCCAACAGGTGGCGTACTTGGCAGCCGACACCATTTCTGTTGTTGCAGGCCCCTCATCGCCCGAGCTTGCCACCGGTATTGCAAAGCACCTTGGGGCAAAGCTTGTGCCGGCGGAACTGCGGGTTTTCTCTGACGGCGAGAGCAAGATAAGACTCGCCGCGGGCGTCGGCAGGAAATGCGCCGTCGTGCAGTCGGCCTACCCGCCCGTCGACACCCATCTCTTGCAGGCCATGATGATGATTAAAAAGTGCTCTGACGACGGCGCAGAGGTATGCGCCGTAATACCGTACCTCGCCTATGCGAGGCAGGACAGGGCTTTTCTTGAAGGCGAGGCAGTGAGCGTGGCGCTGGTTGCCAAGCTGCTTGCGGCGGCTGGAGCAAAATCGGTCGTCACAGTCGACATCCACAGTGAGTCGGCCCTTGCATTCTTTACAAGCATAGCGAACGTTTCCTCGATACCTCTCCTTGCAGCCCATGCGGCAAGAATGAAGCTCAAAAACACGCTCGTGGTGTCGCCTGACACGGGAGGCATTTGCAGAGCGCAGGAATTTGCAAGGCTGTTAAAGACAGACATGATTGCCCTGAAAAAATCACGCGACAGGAACACCGGCGAAGTCACGGTGGAGCAAAGGATAGATTCTGACGTTTCCGGCCGCGATGCGATACTGATAGACGACATGATAAGCAGTGGCGGCAGTATCGTAAAAGCAGCAGAGGTGCTGCGCAAAAACGGCGCCGGCAAGATATATGCCATGTGCGCGCACGCGCTTTTGATAGGCGACGCGGCTTCAAAAATAGCGGCTGCAGGCGTGCAGGAGGTAATAGCCACCAACTCTATACCGGGCAGGCACGCATCAGTCGACCTGAGCGGGGCGCTTGCGGAGGCCGTGCGCAAGATCTTATTATGACAAAGTTAAATCAGGCTTTTGCCTGCACTATATAGCACACTCTTGGCAAACATGCAGATTGTGTTCCTCGGCACTTCTTCAGCGGCTCCGACTGCTGACCGTGGGCTTTCGTCCATCGCCATAATGCGCGATGGCGAGCTCTTGCTGTTTGACGCCGGCGAGGGCATGCAACGCAACTTCATCAAGGCCGGCCTAGGCATGAACCGCAAGATGAAGGTGTTTGTCACGCACATGCACGCCGACCACTGCGTCGGCCTGCTCGGGCTGTTGCAGACGATGTCGCTTCAAGGGCGCGAAAGGAGGCTGGACATTTACGGCCAGCCCCGGCTCAAGGAATTCCTGCTTGAAAACATGAGGATAATCAACTTTGGCCTGACCTTCGAAGTTGCAATACACACTATCGAAGGCGAAGGCGTCGTCGTACAGGAAAGCGACTACAAGATAACCTGCTGCGAAGCCAAGCACTCTGTCCCTGCCCTTTCGTACAGGCTGGACGAGTTTGACAGACCCGGTGCCTTCAATGTCGAGCTTGTCAAAAAGATGGGCATACCGGAGGGCGAGCTATACAGCAGGCTGCAGCACGGACAAGACATCGAATACAAGGGCAAGATGGTCAGGTCGGCAGACGTCGTCGGGCCTCCAAGGCCGGGAAGAAAGATAGGCATATCCGGCGACACCAGGCCGACTGAGAAATTGACGAAATTCTTTTCAGGGTGCGACGTGCTGGTGTTCGAGTCGACGTACAGCCACGACAAGATTACCAAGGCGCTTGAAACTTTGCACTCGACGGCCACTGAGGCGGCCACCGTCGCAAAACAGGCCGGCGCAAAAAAGCTGTTCCTGACCCACTTTAGCGCGCGCTATGACGAGACATCAGCTCTTGTAAAGGAGGCATCAGCTATACACAAAGACGTCGAGGCTGCAGAGGATTTGAAACAGGTGGACATCCCGTACCCACCATCATCATTATCATCATAGCTTTTTCACAAATCGTGCCAGGCCGTCCGCGTCGCTGACGGAATCAAGGTTTCCCTTGCCTGCCAGGATGTATGCGGCGCCAAAGTTTGGGTATGCTTCCCTGCACGTAAAGAGGGTCAGGATCCCGCCGCGGTGGTCCACCCTGTAGCCGCGGCACGGCTCGTGGCCGCGGACCACCACTTTTGTGCCCGTGGCTTGCAGCCACCGTTCTGTTACCACTCTTCCAAAGTGCCTGCCTATACCTCTCCACGAAGGCTCCCAGTCCTCTCCTTCTTCAAGCGGGCGGGGGTCATTCCACAGCAGTTCTTCCATCACCCGGTTCTGCAGGTGGCTTTTCTGCGCAGTCGCTATTTTCTGCCTCCAGTCGCCTATGGCATCGGTCGGCAGGCCGCCGTGCACCAGAAACAGCCTGCCCTGCACCACGGTGGCAAGCGCCATCAGTCCAAATAGCGCAAGCGTCCTGCTGTAGACAGCCCTTGCTTTCGTACCAAACCTGTCCTCCATGCTGTACGACAGATCGTGTGAGGGAAACGGGAACTCGGCCGGCGCCTCGTGGTTTCCGCGCATCAAGATCACAGAATCGGGGTGCGCGTGTTTCAAGTGGCATATGGCGTACAGCACGCCCATAGAATCACTACCCCTGTCCACATAATCTCCGAGAAACACCATCTTGTTTTCCGGATTTGACAGGAACTTTTCGTAGCCCATCTCATCGAGGATCTGAAAGAGCGTCCGCGAGTCGCCGTGCAGGTCGCTCAATATCGCAAGATTAGCATAATCATATATTTCGACAAGCCCGCCCGTTACGGTTCCGCCGGCTATTTTGCCGCGCTTTTGCTCCTGCTCCAGCGCGGAAATGCCCTGTTCCAGCACCCGCGAAAACTCGGACGGCCCGGCGGTGGCAGAAAGGCGTGCAATCTGCGACAACATGTACTATTGGCCTGCTTGCTAATTACCCCTGCGGAAACGGCTATAATGCACGTACGCATTGCAGGCTCTGTGCAGGATCTGTGGCTTGAAGTGAGGGCTTGTCAGCAGCCGACGGCGGCAACGACAAAAGAGCTTGAATACGAGACGGTGCTCCGTATACCGGCCCTTTCAGAGGCGTTGAAAGCGGTGGAAAAGGCCAGCCTCGACGCGGCAAGAAAGGGAGGAAACACCATGTGGGATTATTCTCGCAAGCTTGACCCCAAAGAAATAGAGAGCGTCATGGGCCTGTTTTCAGGGTCGCAGGAGAGGGACGACGGCAGGTCTACGTCCAGATCGGCAGACTACTCGTACTATGGCAAGTGCTACACCTTGACGCTGTTTGCGTTCAAGTGAAACCATGCGAGTAACGTATTTATTTAAAACAGGTATTCATGCCTGCGTATCGCTATGGTGATTAACGGAGAGTTACTTGCCGCAAGGAAAAAGGTCGCCAGCAAGCGCCCCAAGTTCGTCCGTCAGGAGAGCTGGAGGTACGACAGGCTTGCAGAGAATTGGCGCAAACCAAAGGGCAAGGACAACAAGATGAGAAAGCAAAAGGGCGGATACCCGGCTATAGTCAAGGTCGGCTACCGCGGCCCCAAGGCTGCAAGAGGTCTTCACCCGTCAGGCTACACCGATAACATCGTCTACAACGTCGCGGACCTTTCCGGCCTAGATGCCAAGAAGGACGCAATCAGGCTTGCTCGCACCGTCGGAAGCCGCAAACGCAAAGAGATAATCGAGCAGGCCGCCAAGTCAGGATTCAAGATATTGAACGCAGGCAAGCTTGCTCCAAAGAAAGAGGAAGAAGCAGAGAAGGAGGAGACCAAGTAAAGATGGTCGTCAACATCCGCAAAAAGCGCGAGCTTGTCGCAAGGATTCTCGGCGTGGGCGTAAACCGCGTGCGCTTTGAGCCGGACAAGCTTGAAGACGTTGCCGATTCTATTACCCGCGACAACATCCGCTCGCTGGTCAAGAGCGGCGCCATCTGGACTGTCAAGCCAAAGGGCACTTCAAGGGGCAGGGCGCAGAAAAAGCGCTCGATCTGGAAAGTCCACGGCAAAGGTCAGGGCTCCAAGAAGGGCAAAAAGACCGCAAGGGTCGGCAAGAAAGAGGTGTACGTCGTTCGCGTCCGGTCGATGCGCTACCATCTTCGCGTAATGAAGGAGCGCAAGGACATCACGAACGAAATCTACTGGAACCTCTACAAGCAGGTAAACGGCGGACATGTGAGATCGCTTGCGCACCTGCGCGACCTCGTAAAGGAAGCCAAGACCCGCTAGATGGGTTCCCTACTTTTCCCTTTTTAGTTTCAATACCGCCCTTTTCTTTTCAAAATCCACTATCCTGTCGCCGTCAAACTGCAGCCCTTCTTTTGCCAGAATCTCCTTCTTCATCTTGATGCCAAACCCATATCCGCCAATGCCCCCGTCTGACGCCACCACGCGGTGACACGGAACAACAAAAGGTTCAGGGTTTACGTTCATTATCTTGCCTATTGCCCTTGCCGCTCCGGGGAATCCAAGCGCCTGTGCAAGGTCGCCGTACGTCGTGACCTGCCCTTCCGGCACAGTCCTTAAAAGGTCATAGACGTCCTTTGCGTCAAGCCGGCGGCCAGTCCTCATGCAATCGGGATGCCGTCACGCGTATTTCAAACTTTCAGGATGGCAAGGCCTGTGCCTTCGGCCATTTTTATCATGCGGTCCTTGTGGCTCCCAAGGCCCTTTGCGTCAAGCACGATGTGCGTCACCTTCTCGGCGCTTTTTTCGATCATCTGTGCAAGCATTGCCTCATCAATCGCGTCCAGCGCGTGCTTTGACGCCACTGCCGCAAGCCCGAACTCGGACTCTAGCAAGAGCTTGTTGAACTTTGTCGGATAGTGCGTACCTCCGATTGCGACTCCCACATTTTCACAAGGCGCAACGCCGTTGTTTGCAAGCACGCCAAGAAGAGAGTCGCACATCGCTTTTGCTGCGCTCCGGTCGGCCCACTGCTTTTCCGACGAGCCAAGCTCCACGAAAAGCACGGGCTTTTTCAGCGATGTCGGCCCGTGGTGCGTCGCCTCAATTATAACGTCATATCCTGGCGTGTTTGCGCTTGTTATCGCCTTTAGGTACGCCTTTTGCAGGCTGGGCAGGGCAACGGCTATCTCTTTTGGGTTGCCGCCAAAGGGCGCATCGGAAAAATTGCCCGTGCAATGGCAGGTGAGCGTCGGGATTCCGCTGTCCGACCGGTGCTTTGAGAGGAACACGAACGCCCTTGCATCTGGAAACGTCAAGTCAAGCGTCTCCAGAGTCAGCAGGGACGCGTCTGCCACGTACAGCTTGGCGCTGTGCGCGGGCGAGGAAAACGACTGCCCCTCTCCGCCGTCGTGCAGGCCATCCGGCGCAAACCCCTGCTCTGACTTTAAATAGTCGGCCATGGTCACGCCTGCAAGGTCCTGGCTTGAGGCGACAAGTATGAAATCTCTCAACGTGAACCAGCACTTGTATGTAGAATTTAAATAAATTTATAAATTGTATCGACTTTTCGCTTTATGGCTTATGAGTGATCCGAGAGAGGACCAAGAGGAGGATCTAGACTTATCTTTAGATAACGATAATCAGGGTTTAGAGGACGAGAAGGCTCCGCAGGGCAAAAAAGAGGCAGGGGCAAAGCCAGCTCCTGCGGCGGCAGCGGCAGCGCAGAGCGACAGGCCGGCAAGCGACAGCAGGTTCTTTGCCATCCGCACCACAGGAGGGCAGGAGCGCATGGTCGCAGACATGCTCTACACAAAGGTCACGGCCAAAAAGATAGGCATACGCTCAGTCCTGGTGCTTGACAGCTTTAAAGGCTACATAATAGTCGAGGCGCCGGACGCAAACGTCGCGTACGAGGGGCTCGCAGGCATCAGGCACGTGCGCGGCCAGATACGGGGCGACCTGCCGTTCAAGGACATCGAGGGCTACCTCATAAAGAAGCCCACCGTTACCGAACTGAACATCGACGACACGGTCGAAGTCATCGCCGGCCCGTTCAAGGGCATGAAGGCCAAGATAACCCGCGTCGACTATGAGAAGCAGGAAGCAACGGTGGTGCTGCTCGACTCGCCATACCAGATACCGGTAACGGTTGACGCCAATTACCTCAAAAAGATAGCACACTAGGCAATTCCTGCACTGGAACTGAACGATTAAATAAAGAAGAATGGCAAAATTTCACTGTCCGAGCTTTCGGTGTTATAATACCATTGATAGTTGACCTGAACGTCAAGGGCAAGCGCGCCATCGTTATAGGCGGCGGAACGGAAGGCGTCAGGAAAGTGCGGGGGCTACTGGGTCAGGACTGCAGGATAACTGTCATCAGCAGCAGGGTCAACCGCTATCTGACAGAGCAGGCGGAGCTTGGCAGGATCGAACTGGTAAAAGCCAGCCTGAAGGACGCAAGCGTACTTGACGATTACAATGATGTTTTCTTGGTGCTTGCAGCCACAAGCGACAGGGAGCTGAACAGGAGGCTTGTAGAGAAAGGCAGGTCTATGGGATCTTTTGTATACGCTG
>DASUXB010000186.1:0-2444 GCA_036378195.1 Nitrososphaera sp. | reverse complement strand
TTCGATGGTAACTTTGGCGTTAGAGTCTGCCGTCGGTGATATGTTCACGGACGATGAAAAACTGCTGCTTCCGCCCATTGTTGATGGTGTTGATGTCTGGTTTCCTGTCTGTCCGGTGGATGATGCAGACTCTGCTACAGTGAACGTTGCCGTCGTGCTTGCGCCTGTGCCATCAGTTACCTTCACTTGGTGGTCGCCGCTTGCCGCATCAGCTGGTATCGTTGCTGTTGCAGAGAACGTGCCTATGCTGTCTGTAGTCGCACTGCCTGCGTCAAGGCTGGAGCTGTCAAAGCTAAAAGTCAGCGCTTGGTTTGGCGTAAAGCCACTTCCACTGATGTTGACCTGACTGCCTGCGGCGCCACTGCTTGGAAACACTCCTGCCAAGGGTGCTAGTTTGGGCGGCAATGATGTCTCGTTTGCCGGCGGGATTATAGTCGACGTCTCGTTGCTTGATGGGGCCGGCGATGTTGTTATTGTTTCGTTATTGCCTAACTGTCCCTGCATTCCTACTCCTCCCGAGGGCGCTGCCGGCGTGGCTTCGCTCCCGACTGCAAACACTCCTTCTACAGTTATCTTGACAGTGCCGTCTGCCTGCCTTTCTTGGTTGACGTTCATCTGTTTGGCGGTCAGCCCGTTGCCTTCGATGGTAACTTTGGCGTTAGAGTCTGCCGTCGGTGATATGTTCACGGACGATGAAAAACTGCTGCTTCCGCCCATTGTTGATGGTGTTGATGTCTGGTTTCCTGCTGCACCCTGCTCTGGCGGGGTGATCTGCGCTGCTGCACTGCTTGCTATCAATGCTGGCACCGCGACCGCGCTTAAAATTGCGAGGCCGACTATGGTGGCCAGTGCTGCGTATTTTTTTTCGCCGAACATGTATGTTCAAGCAGATTTTACGCACGCAGTCAAGTTAAGGGACTCTGCGGATAGATGTTTCCAGCATCTCTGGCGCACGGTATCCGGATTGGATACCGTGTTTCGCAGAGGAAACCGCCGTCACGAGCCGATTGTCGACTGGAGAGTGTGGAAAAGCGGCTTCATGCGTTCCGGGGACCCGCGTATCTCCATCTTGGAGTTTGTTATTATGGAGATGGTCGCCTTGCGAAAGACCGTGCCCTTTTCGCTGTACTTGAACCCGTGTATGGCTTGCAGCCTTTCACTCACCACGTCGTCGGACTTGAAAACGGCGCCCCTCCTCGCATAGAGTATGAACCTCTTGTCGGTGATGATTATCCGGTATTTCTTCTCGCCGTACTCTACCTCGTCATCGCTGGCGAGCCGGACGTTTTCAGTCGGCAACAAATAATCGTTCAAAACCATGCGGCGTACCGGGCGTCTTGCATCCATATTAGGCAATGTCATTGAAGTTTGTCAAAATTGATAACAAGCGTCGATTTCAGCCGTCGAGGCGCCGCCTTATCTGGCTCATGATTATCTCGGCGCTTGGGCCAAACAGGTCAAAAAGCGCAGATTCTAAATCCTCAAGCCGCGGATTGTGTTCAAGATCGATTCCGTACCTCTCCTTCATATGGAACCTGAGCGCATCGTATGTGTTTTCGCCAAGTATGCTCATGGACTCCTTCAGGATGGCTGTCATTGCTTCGGGGTCTGGGGTCGTCATACGCTATCAAAGCTCTAGCCTTGCCTTCTGCAGAAAGGGCAAGATTTTGTCATCAATCACCGCGTCGTGGTCCGTCTTTGCGTCAAGCGAAATCATTAGAATCGCGTTTGACCTGCCCACGGTCGGCGGCCGGAGAGGGACGGTTATCCGCTTTACCTTCTTGTACAGGGACAGGTTATAGGCGCACTCGCCAAGCTTGTCCTCAAGCGTGGTGCGCGTGCCGTTTCTGAGAACGGCTTGGAGCATGGACTTGGCAGTTTCTTCCGGGGAAAGCAGCGGCACAAGACCTTTCCTGTACACAAAATGCATGGACGCGCCCGTAGAGTCGGCCACTCCTGCAAACCTTATGGAATCATCGAGGGAAAGCACATCTGCACAAAATTGCTTTGCTTCTGCCAATGGCAGAAGGTATTTGCACTTATTGATAAGATTATCCCTAAAAGTTGCAATTCTGACAGTCATGTTATGTAAAAATAGTCCTTGCCAAAAATGAGACAGCAACCGACATCTGGCGCAGGTACAGAAATTATATATCCTGACGATATAGAATTGTCAAATAACATCTGTACTCTAGCTTGAATTTTCAAGATAAACTCGTTCTCTATTATTTTTGCTCAAGACTTTAAAACCCCGGCCCCGAGACACTACTGATGTCAAGTCTAACAAACAAAACCGCATTCCTTCTTGGTCTGCTGGCTGTAGGATTCGCAGTTGCATCATCGGCAATAGCATTGCCTGCTGCATTTGCGTCCGGCTACGACGACGATGACGACCACAAATACTACAAGTACGACCACGACGACAACAGCTGCGACGATGAAGA
>DASUXB010000185.1:0-3969 GCA_036378195.1 Nitrososphaera sp. | reverse complement strand
ACATCACGTTTGACGAGGAGCAGGCAAAGGTGGGCGGCCTGCCGATTTCAAAACTGAACTACCTGTTTGTCGTGCTTGCAAGCGTCGCGGCGGTTGCGTCGATGCGCCTCGTGGGCATACTGCTCGTGTCTGCGCTGATAGTGATACCGAACGTCACGGCACTCCTGTTCGGAAAAGGCTTCAAGAAAACCGCGCTGATTTCAGTCGCCGTGTCTGTGTTTTCGGTGCTTACGGGCATCGCAGTCTCGTACGCGTTCAACCTGGCGCCGGCAGGCACGATAGTGCTCGTGTCAGCCGCGGTGTTTGTCACGGCCCTTGCCGGCAAGCAGTTAACGAAAAAAAGGCAGGCAGAGGAAGAGCTGGCTAGAAGCTAAAGTCCCCGCCGCCACCAAAGTCGCCGCCACCGTAATCTGCGCCTCCGCCGCTGTCCATCCCGCCGCCGTGATCACTGCCACTACCAGCATCCGCCCCTGCTCCGGCGTCAGCACCGGCACCTGCACCAGGGTCGACACCCTGGTCGCCGGCAAGCGCCGTCTCGGTCGGGGTCAGCGCGGCCCCCATGAAAGACATCATGGACATGAAGAACATGGCGTTCATTATGCCGGAGAAAAGCATGAACGGGAGCCACATCCTGTCGTTCTGCATCGAGTTCTGCAGCTGCTGCGTCTGGCCGTTAGAGTACCACTGCTGGAACTCTTGGAACTTGCGCTCTAGCTCCTGCTTTTTGGCCACGAGCACGCGCGTTCCGGTCTCTGTCACTGCCAGCTCCTCCTTCTTGCCCCCAAAAAAGCCCTTTTTCTCGGTCTTTGTCACTAGGCGCTGGGCCACTAGGTCGTTTACTATCATCTCCACGAGTGCCTTGTCAAGCTTTGTGACCTTGGCTATCTTGCCCACCGATTTCACTCCCCTTGAGATCGCGTCAAGGACCATGAAGTGGTTGGGGCTTTCGTTTACCGATGATGATGACATATTATATCCTCTTCCCGGTATTATCTTCGCTGCCAGCTGATTTAAATTATTTCCCCGGATCTTGCTTCGTTATAATGGATGGCGCGGTACAGCGCCACTATGGACGCCGCGTTCAGCACCTTGCCCTCAAGTAGCATCTTTTTCACTTTTTGCAGCGGAACAAAGCGCACCTGCGAAATCTTTTCCATGCTGCCCAGCTTTTTTTCGCCGGTGTTTTTCAGGCCGTAGGCGGCAAACACGTTGCCCGTCTGCTGAAACATGGAATAGTCAAGTGTGTACGAGCCCACCTTGGCCATCTTTTTTGCGACGTAGCCGGTTTCCTCTTGCAGTTCGCGCCTTGCGGCCGCCAGCGGAGTTTCGCCCTTTTCGATATAGCCGGACGGCACCTCTAGCTGGTACGAGTCCACGAGGTGCCTGTAGCTCTTTATAGTGAGAATGCTGCCGTCATCCGCAAAGGGCACGATTGTGGAATAGTCGAGGCGCCGGCCGCGTATGTAGGTCTTTTTTCTGCCGGCAAGGTCCAGCTCGTCCTCGTACACGGACAGGTAGCGGTGGCCGTACACCTGTTTCGACGACAGAACCTTCCAGCCTTCCGGGGCGTTTTTCACGCACCCAGTGCCGCGTCATCGGGATTAAAAGATCTCGCCCGTGTCCTTTCTTATCCCGCCAAGGCCCGTCTTGGCCTTCTGGGCGCATTCAAGGCAGACTCCCGGGGAGAAGGGAAAGTCCCGGGTGCAATTCTTGCACACCGGCCTCTTGCAATCGGCGCAGTCAAGCGTGGCCGTCCTCGCGTTGCAGATGTAGCACAGGGTCGTCATGCCATTGTTTCGCAAGAGTTGCGTAAAAGGTTGTTGCTGCTGGCAGGGGCGATACCGTTAAATCCTGTGGCACTTTCCAGATTTTCGAATGGCTGCCGCTGTCGCTGCAGGAAGGCAAGGTCGCATTTTCGCCTGCACCAGCAAGACGGAAAAAGAGTGCCTCGACAGGATGTTGTTTGCCACCGGCAGGCTGTACGGCGAAGGGGTGCTTGCGATAAAAAAGGGCGACCCACTGTTCCTGTTGAACCTTGACACCGACGTGCTGTACGGCACTTTTGCGGCGGTCTCTGCCGGAAAAAAGGACATAGAGCCTGCGGCTTGGGCCGGCAGGTACCCGTACCAGGTGAGGGTGGAAAAGATGCAGGACGGCAAGGTGCTCTCGGTAAAGGGCGCAAAAAAAATCCTTTTGCAGATGGGCCTTTCCTGGCGCGACGCGCTGCCGCCCGCTGCCGCAGAGGCTCTTTCCAGCTATCTGAAAAACCCAAACGGCAATCTTGTCTCGTTTGAGAAGGACGAGGAAGACGAAAAGCCCCGGCTGGAATCGACTACGCTGTGGGACTATCCCCGGCAGAGCTACGGCAGGACGCCCAAGGGGAGCAACAAGTACGCCGGAGTCACGCCGGCTTTTGCGATATACAACATGGTCAAGCGCTACACCGACCCGGGCGATCTCGTGCTCGACCCGATGGCAGGAAGCGGCACTACGCTTGACGTCTGCAAGGAGGAGGGCAGAAAGTGCAGGGCGTTTGACATTTCGCCGGTCAGGCCAGAGATAGTCCAGAATGACGCGCGCAAAATCCCGTTGCCGGACGAAAGCGTAGACATGGTGTTCATCGACTCGCCGTACGGCGACAACATCGACTACAACGACCAGCCCGGCAACATCGGCAAGATCTCTGCGGAAACTGACGAGTTTTACGACGAGCTGGAAAAGGTGATGGCAGAATGCCACAGGGTGATGAAGCCCGGCAAGGCCATAGGCTGGGTGATTGGCGACCAGTGGGTGCACAAGAAATTCACGCCCGTCGGATTCAAGGTGTACGAGCGCCTGTGCAGGCATTTTGAAACTGTCGACATAATCTGCCTTGCCAGGCGCGGCCAGACGTCAAACACCGGTGTTTGGCACAATCGGGCATTGCGGTTCAACTTTTACCTGCGGGGCTTCAAGTACCTCTTCATAATGAAAAAGCTGGACGGAAGCAGCGGCCTGCCGTCTGACAAGAAAAAGAAAAAGGTCAGCTGGACCCAGTATTCGAGAAAAAAATAGCCATAATGCAAATAGTCTCTGTCCAAGCAATGAAGGGTTGTACAAAATAGCAGCGGCGCTGTCGCTTGCAGCGCTTGCGGCCTTGATCCCTGCCACAACAAATCTGGCGTTTGCAGAAGAGAAGCCGGAAAGCCGCACGGTAGGAGTGTACCTCGTCAACGTCGGCAAGACTGACCTGCAGGCCGGCTCGTACGACATTGACTTTTACATCTGGTTTGCCTCGGACAACCCTAATGCCAACTTTACAAAAAACGCCCCGCGCTTTGATTTCATGAACGCGCTCAACGCCAACGTCACGCCCTCGCTGGTGGAGACGAACTATTACGAGGCGCGGGTAAAGGGCACGTTTGTCAAGAACATGGATTTCAGGAACTACCCGTTTGACACGCAAAAGCTAACAGTTGAGGTCGAGGGCTTTGAGCCGGTGGAAAAGCTGGTGTTAAAGCCGGACACTGCGTCAAGCGGCTTTGACGACCTGATAAACGTGCCTGGGTGGACGCTAGGTGGCAGCAGCTCACAAGTCGTCGACCACCACTACCGCGAAGGCACGTTCTCGCGCTATGTCTTTACGTTCGCGCTAGAGCGCACTCCTCTGTCGTCTTTTCTAAAGACGGTTTTTCCCATTCTGATAATAACCACGATAGCGATGCTGGCCTTCTGGATGAGCCCTGCCCATTTTGGGGCAAGAATCGGCCTTGCATCGTCGACGCTCCTTGCGGCCGTGGCCGCGCACCTGAGCGCGGCAAGCCAGCTTCCGCCGATAGGCTATCTGACTCTCATGGACAAGGTGATGATAGTAGCCTATGCTTTGTTCCTGAACAACCTGCTGTCGCTGGTGCTGCAGACGAGGCTTGTCGACCAAAAGAAAGAGCAGGAGGCAATGAAGGCGAACGTCAGGATGCGCAGGCTGATGCC
>DASUXB010000184.1:0-2562 GCA_036378195.1 Nitrososphaera sp. | reverse complement strand
AGGAAACGTCATCGACCCGTTCCCGGTAATCCAGCAGTACGGCGCCGACACGTTCCGGTTCTGGTCGGCAAGCGAGGCCAACCTCGGCTACGATTTCCGCTGCTCCGAGCAGCGCATTGCCGGCTCGCAAAAGTTCCTGTCGAAACTGTGGAACGTGGGCAGGTTCCTCTCGTCGTTTGACATTGTGAAAGAGCAGCCGCAAAAGCTGGAGGCGTCTGACAGGTGGATACTTGCCGAGCTTGCAAAACTCGTACAAGAATGCAGGCGCGGATATGACGACTATAACTTTTTCGTGCCTGCAAACGCGATCCGCGACTTTACATGGAACGTCTTTGCCGCCCACTATATCGAGATGGTGAAGGGCAGAGCGTACGATTCCAACCAGCAGGGCCACGCCTCGGCGCTCTACACGTTGCACAGGGTGTTTTCCACAATCCTGCTGTTGCTTGCGCCGATGACGCCGTTCATCTCAGAGGAGCTGTGGAGCAAGATGTATTCAGAAAAGAAGAGCAGCATCCACCACCAGCAGCTGCCGGCCGCCAAAGAAGGCAAGGACGCAGAACTTGCAAAATACACAAAGGCGATAACTGACTTTAACTCGCAGGTGTGGAACAAAAAGAAAGAGACCGTGTCAAAGGAGACGGGAAAACCAATGTCGCTCAAGGACCCGATTGAAATAGCAGTGCCTGAAGAGCTGGCGCCGTTTGCGGCAGACCTTACATCAATGCACAAGCTGATCTCAAAATGATGAAGGCGGTGCCCTTTTACCAGCACGGGTCTGTCGATGTATTGAGATACGAGGATTTCCCGGAACCCGAGCCGGCGAGGGGGCAGGTCGTGATAGAAGTAGAGTACTGCGGCGTGAACCACCTCGACATCTGGACGAGGGCGGGCACGACTGGCAAAAAGATAAAGCTCCCGCACATCTGCGGCTGCGACATCGTCGGCACCGTAAAGAAAAGTGTCGCCGGTTTCAAAGCCGGCGAGCGCGTCATGGTATACCCCGGCGCCAGCTGCGGGAAATGCGCGCACTGCAAGGCAGGACGCGAAAACCTCTGCAGCCAGTTTGCAATCATTGGCGGGACGAGCGATTACGACGGCGGGTACGCCGAGCAGGTGGCAGTGCCGGCAGGAAACGTTATCCGGCTTGGAAAAGGGATGGATTCTCAGACCGCGGCGACGCTTGCAGTCTCGTACCTCACGGCGTGGAACATGCTGTCCGCAAACGGCGCGAAAAAAGGAAAATCGCTCCTCGTTTACGGCGCGACAAGCGGAGTCGGCATGGCAACCATCCAGCTTGCCCGCGAGCTCGGCGTCTCGACAATAATCACGACTGCGGCAGGGCCTGAAAAAGCGAAATTCGGAAGCAAGCTTGGTGCCCACCACGTGATAGACAGGAATGAAACAAAGGACACCGCCGATGAGGTAACGAAACTCGGCGGTGTGGACATTGTCGTCGACCATGTGGGCGCGGCGACTTGGCAGGCGAGCATTGCGTCGCTAAAGCCGGGCGGCAGGATGGCGGTATGCGGCATGACATCGGGAAATGACGCGACCGTCCCCGTGCGGAAGTTTTACAGCAAGCAGGTGACAATGACTGGCGCGCTGATGGGTACAAAGACGCAGCTGTTGCAGCTGCTAAAGTTCGTACAGGCAAAGAAAATAAAGCCAGTAATCGATTCCGTCTTTCCGCTAAAGGAAGCGGCGCAGGCGCAGGACAGGATGGAAAAGGGCCTGCACGCCGGCAAGATCCTGCTTAACTGCCGCCACCGTTGAGTAGGTCCAGAGTGTCCTTGGCAATGTCCATGGCCGTGTGCGAGTCGATGTTGGGCTCCAGCGTTACGACAAGTATGTGGCCTGCCATGTAGAACGTCAGGATGGAGACCCTGTCCCTCTCTACGTATGCAAAGCGTGCCCTTCCAAGCGCGCCGTCGAACCTCTGTCTCATGGACTTGCGGAGCGCGGTCTGCGCAAGGTAAAGCTCCTCGTTTGACTGGTCTGTCAGCGAGTCGATGCCCTTTTTCATGCCGCCGGCCACGAGCGCGCCCATGTCGTCAATGACGCCGGCGTACCTGATGTCGTCTTCAAGTGCAAACACCTGGTCGCAAATCTTTGCAAAATCCATGGCCATGTATAGTGAAGCTTGTTTTTCAAACTTTTGCCACAGCTTTTAAGGCACGGCCGGTGCACTGGACTTGTTGGCAAGGATCGGCGGGGCAGAAGTAGGCAGGGGCCATGTCAAGGTGATGGGCATAATCAATGCAAGCCCCGAATCGTTCTTCAAGGGCTCCGTCCGGACAGGCTTTGACGAGATCGCCCGGGCCGCAAAAGAGATGCAGGACGCCGGCGCGCAGATAATCGACATCGGGGCAATGTCGACCGCGCCGTACCTTGACACGACAATCTCGATTGAACAAGAAATCAAGCGGCTGAAAACCGCGATGGAGGCTGCAAGATCCGCCTGCGACCTGCCCATTTCAGTGGACACGCCGAGGGCAGAGGTCGCCGAAGCTGCCGCAAAACTTGGCGCAGACACGATAAACGATGTCACGGGTCTGAAAT
>DASUXB010000183.1:0-2100 GCA_036378195.1 Nitrososphaera sp. | reverse complement strand
GTGAAAGATGCAAGCTCGCTTGCCGAGGCGAGGTTCTTGAACTTTAGCCACTCGACTCCGCGCCTTGCCTGGTCGATTGAAAGCGATGCGGCTTCGGCGAGTTTCTCGGTTGATATCTCTTGCCTCCCTGAAAGTGCCTTTAATATCGCCCGCTCTATCGGGTGGAGCGCCGCGGCGTCGCTGCTACTCATTGTTCAGGGTTGTCAGGTGGGAAGAGTTTTTAAACGTTAGCGCGATGTCCTTTTGCATCATCATGTCCTCTTCTCCCGCGGATGAAGGAACAGAAAAGAACAACAATGACTTTACGGTCACTCCGTGGGAAGTTGAAGGCGACATCGACTATACCCGGCTAATCGAGAAGTTCGGCACGCAGCCAATAACGCAAGAGCTCTTGCAGAAGGTCAAGAGCATGACAGGCGAGGTGCACCCTATGTTAAAGCTGGGCTACTTTTTCTCGCACCGCGACTTTGACTGGGTGCTTGACAGAAAGCAAAAGGGCGAGAACTTTTACCTGTACACTGGCAGGGGACCTTCCGGGATGGTCCACATGGGCCACCTAATGCCGTGGATGTTCACGAAATACCTGCAGGACAAGTTTGACGCAAAACTACTCTTTCAATTGACAGACGATGAAAAATTCCTCTACGGGCAGGACAGGACGCGTGAAGAAACGAAACGCTACACGTACGAGAACATACTTGACATCATCGCCGTCGGCTTTGACCCGAAAAAGACGAGGATAATCGTCGACACCAAGCATATTGAGCATCTGTACCCGATAGCGACAGAGATTGCCAAGCGCATCACGTTTTCAACGGCCAAGGCGGTCTTTGGCTTTACCAATTCCACAAACATCGGCATGATTGGCTTTCCTCCGATACAGGCGGCGCCGTGCTTCCTCCCCTCTATCATCGAGGGCAAAAACACCCCCGTGCTTATCCCTGCCGCCATAGACCAAGACCCGTACTGGCGCATGACCCGAGACGTTGCCGACAGGATGGGCTACTACAAGCCTGCCCAGGTGCACAGCAAGTTCCTGCCCGGTCTGGGCATGTCGGGCAAGATGTCATCGTCCAAGCCAGAGACTGCGATATTCACTACGGACGAGCCGGAGGTCGTGGAGAAAAAAGTGTCGTCCGCGTTCACGGGAGGCCAGCCTACCGTCGCGCTCCAGCGCCAGCTGGGTGCAAACGCACTGGGCTGCCCCGTGTTCTGGTACTTGCGCTACTTTTTCGACACGGAAAAGCAATCCGACGAACGGATGTTAAAGTGCAAGAGCGGCAACTTGCTGTGTGGAGAATGCAAGGCTGACTTGGCAAAGGGGGCCAAGCCCTTTGTGGTCGAGTTCAAGAAGAGGCGGGAAAGGGCAAAAGACGTCGTGGCAAAATTCATGTACGATGAAAAGCCGGTAGAGCCATGAAGCGCCTGAAATTTTCGTGCGACGACCGGTACGAGGCAGAAAAGCTGGCTGGCCTCGTGTCCGTGCAAAAGGACGGCACTTTCTACGTCGACGGCGTCACGGCAGTAATCGGCAACGAGATAGTGATAAAACTAAAGGACAAGTCATCGCACGCAGTCGTCATGAAGGACGGGGAGAACGTGACAAAACTTGAGGCGTTGCTTCGCGACGTCGCCAAGGGAAAAGCGATGATTCTCTCCAGCGACTTTGAAGGCGCAGTTGCGGAAATAAAAATAGAAGAAGAAAAGGGCTAGCGCAGGTCCTTGTTCATTTCCTCCGTCAGTATCTCCTGTATCTTTCTGAAATACAGGCCCGTCGAGTAGGGCATCATCGGTATGTATTCCTCTATAACCTGCATTACGGTCGGCACCGCCCTTTTTGAGACGTCCATCTTGAACTTCATCCACAATATCCTGTCCTGCTCAAAGTGCACCTTGTCCTTCAGGTGTTCCGGCACGAGCTCCCTTGACTTGTCCTCGATGCGCTTGAACCAGTAGGCAAGCACGTCCGGGTCGAGCCCTTCGCGCAGG
The DNA here is from genome assembly GCA_036378195.1 of Nitrososphaera sp. GTDB lineage: Archaea > Thermoproteota > Nitrososphaeria > Nitrososphaerales > Nitrososphaeraceae > Nitrososphaera. The sequence continues at coordinate 111 of DASUXB010000183.1, read as the reverse complement.
TTCTTGACCGTGCTGTTTATCTTGCTTGCAGCATATTCTATTGGAGGTTCCTGTGACACGGCTATACTGCGGCCGGATGCGGATAAAATCCCGGTAATCAAACAAGTTTGA
>DASUXB010000182.1:0-2112 GCA_036378195.1 Nitrososphaera sp. | reverse complement strand
AGATAATCGCCCCCATCCGCGACATGAACCTCACGAGAGACGTCGAGATAAAGTACGCCAAGGAGCAGTACATCCAGATAAGCACCGAGGCAAAAAAATACAGCATTGACCTCAACCTCTGGGGCCGTGCGGTGGAAGGTGGTAACATTGAAGACGCAGACTTTGAGCCGCCTGAAGAGGCGTTCCAATTCATCAATTTCAAAAACGACAAGGCCGGCTACGTCGACATCGAGTTCGACCAAGGCGTGCCTGTTGCGGTAGACGGCAAGCGCATGCCGCTTATCGACCTGATACAGTACGTCAACGACAAAGCCGGCGCGCACGGCGTTGGGATCGTTGATCACGTTGAGGATCGCGTCGTGGGAATAAAGTCGCGTGAAGTGTACGAGGCACCGGCAGCAGTGACCATAATCGAGGCCCACCGCGACCTCGAAAAGATGGTGCTGACCAAGCACGAGCTTGCCTTCAAGCGCTCGGTGGACGACCAGTGGAGCTGGCTTGCGTACGCCGGCCTGTGGCAGGACCCGCTGCGCACGGACCTGGATAGGTTTATAGACGCGACCCAGACCCGCGTCAGCGGAAAAGTGCGGGTAAAGCTCCAGCGCGGATCAATCCGCGTGGTCGGAAGGCAGTCACGCTACTCCCTGTACAAAAACGACCTGGCGACGTATGCGGCCGGGTCAACCTTTGACCAGTCACTGGCAAAGGGCTTTGTCGAGCTATGGGGGCTGCAGTCGATAATCGCAAACTCGGTTGCAGAGACGGCCGGCAAGAAACAGCAGCAACAACAAGAAAAAGTAATAGGAGAGAAAAATAGAAAATGAAAAAAGAATGCCAAGAATGTGGAGCCGACATCAACATCCCTGAAGACGCAGTGGTAGGAGAGATAGTGACCTGCCCCGACTGCGGAGGCGACTTTGAAATCGCCACCAAGGCGGCGGACAAGGTGGAGTTGAAGCCGGCAGAAACAGTGGGCGAAGATTGGGGACAGTAATCAGTAATGGTCGAGGTCTGCATAATCTACGACAAGGTGCGCTTTGAGGAAAAGGCGCTCTACGACAAGGCTCTTGAGAAAGGCTTGAAGGCGCAGATGGTGGATGGGAAAAACATCACCGTTGGCACCGAAAGCAAAAAGGGCGACCTTGCACTCGGCGACGTAGTAATGCAGAGAAGCGTGAGCCATTACCGGGGCCTCTACCTCACCGCCTGCCTTGAATTTCTTGATTATCCTGTTATTAACAAGTTCCAGACGGCAGAGAGGTGCGGAAACAAGCTTGTCACGTCCCTTGTTCTGGCCAAGAACAACATCCCTACGCCAAAGACCAAGATGGCGTTTTCAGCCGAGTCTGCAATCGAAGTCATACGCAAGACCGGTCTACCGCTTGTCCTAAAGCCGATAGTGGGCTCATGGGGCAGGGGTGTCTTTCCTCTGCGCGACGACGAGACTGCAAGCATGATAGTCGAGATGAGGGAGGAAAACGACAGCCCGCTTGCAAGGATATACTACGTGCAGGAAATGATAGACAGGCCGCCACGCGACATACGATGCATCGTAGTAGGCGACAGGGTCGTGACTGCAATATACCGCTATTCCGCAGAAAACGAGTGGCGCACAAACGTCGCTCGCGGGGGCAAGGCAGAGCTAGCGCCAATAACAAAAGAGCTTGAAGACTTGGCGCTGCGTGCGGCAAGCGCGGTAGGCGGCGGAATTGTGGGCGTCGACCTGATGGAGGACAAGGGCCGCGGGCTTGTGGTTCACGAAGTGAACAATACCGTGGAATTCCGAGGAGCGGCGAGCGTCTCCACGAACGACATTCCGGGCGCAATGATAGACTACGCCGTGAGCCTTGTAAGAAAGTAAATGACCAATTTCGGTCATTATTGACCCTTATTAGGTCAAATATGTCCAAAAAATATAAATGAGGATTTTTAAGGCAGAACCATCATAACAATGCATCTCGTGAACATGATGACAATGATGATGGAGGACATTTTGCAATGAAGGTCGGAGTTGTAGGTGCTTCAGGCTACGTCGGTGGCGAGCTTCTCAGGCTGCTCGTGACGCACCCCAAGGCCGAAGTCACCATGGTTACGTCGCGCCAAAAGGCCGGC
>DASUXB010000181.1:0-9232 GCA_036378195.1 Nitrososphaera sp. | reverse complement strand
AAAGACGGGCGCAAGGCCGCCCAAGCACGGCATATTATTCCAGCATCCGCTCATACACTCTGCTCCAAAGTGGCAGCGGGGCAAAATAGCCCGCGCAATAGCGTCCAAGGTCGCAATAGCCGCAAGGATTGACTATTACCGGCACGCCGGCAAGGACACCCAGATAACGGAAAAACTGAACACGCGCCTTGAAGAGATCCGCGAAAAGTACAAGGAACCGGTGCCTGAGAAAGAGCGCGACAAGAAATACAGGGAGCACGAGCGCCGCGAGGGCCGGGGCGGTGGTGGTAGCGGCGGCCGCGACAGGCGCGGAGGAGGCGGAAGGTTCGGCGGCGGTGGAGGAAGGCGCTATGGTGGCGGTGGAGGATATGGCCGCGACAGGCGCGGAGGAGGCGGAAGGTTCGGCGGCAGCGACCGCGATAGGCGTGACAGCAGTGCTGGTGCCGGTGGTGGCTCCAGCAGCGGCGGTGGTGGAGGCTATGGCCGGGACAGACGTGAGGGTGGCAGCGGCGACATTGGCGGCTCTAGCAGCGGCTACGGCGGCTCGCAGGGCAAGTCGGGAAAGGACAGAAAACGCTTTGGAAAACGACGATATTAAGTGGATTTTTTCCGGCGGCGAAAAGCACGCGGCCACGGTTAACCTCGTCCCCGGCGACAGCGTCTACGGCGAAAAGCTGGTGAAGCAGGGGGGCGAGGAATACCGGCTGTGGGACCCTTTCCGGAGCAAGCTTGCCGGCGCGCTGAAAAAAGGGCTAAAGAACCTGCCGATAAAAAACGGCACCAAGGTTCTGTACCTCGGCGCTTCAACTGGAACGACAGTGAGCCATGTCTCTGACATCGTCGGCAACTCGGGGATAGTGTTTGCAGTAGAGCCGGCGACGCGCGTCGCAAGGGAGCTGATAGAGAACGTGGCGTCAAAGCGCAAGAACGTCGTGCCGGTCCTTGAAGATGCAAGGAAGCCAAACTCGTATTTTTCCGTGTTCGGCAAGGTCGACGTGGTCTACTGCGACATCGCCCAGCCGGACCAGACCGACATTGCGATAGCAAACTGCAACGCGTACCTGAAGCCGGGAGGAATCATGCTCCTTCTGGTAAAGACGCAGAGCATCGACGTCACACGCGACCCGAATGCGGTGATAGCGCAGGAGGCAAAAAAACTGGAAAAGGCGGGATTCAAGATAGATCAGATCCTAAAGCTAGAGCCTTTTGACAAGGACCACGGCATGATCTACTGCTTTTCAAGTCCTAGAAAAGCGTCCTCTGCTCCATCCCTTCGAGCATGATTCGCAAGGGCTTCCACGATTTCCTTGCAAACGCCGGCGGCACCTTTTTCGCCTCCACCCAGTTGCGGATGAAAAGCATCGTCTTTTCGTCGGAAGGGTAGCCGGAGCCGATGTCGCGGTAGCGCTTCCTAATCTTCTGTATTTCAGAATCGCGTGTTACCTTGGCCAATACCGACGCGGCGGACACCACGACGTTTATCCTGTCCGCGTGGTGCATCGAGTGTATCTTTGCCGGCGGCGCGCTCTTCAGGTGGCCGGCGATGTGCTCCCTGTAGCGTTCCGGGTTTGTGTCGCAGCAGTCGACGTACACCTCGTCGACCTTCATCTTGCCGATGACGTGCGCCATCGCCCTTGCCTCCAGTCTGTTCAGGCCGCGCTGAAGCACGTGGCTGTCAACCTCCGTCGACTTTATCGTGTGCACATGGTAGTGGTCGGCTATGCTCACTATTTCGTCGTGGAGCCTTTCGCGGGCCTGCCGCGTCAGCTGCTTCGAGTCCTTGACGCCCATCTCCTTTAATTTCGCAACTTTGGATTCGCGGACAGAGACGCCGGCGACGACGAGCGGCCCTATTATCGAGCCGCGCCCCGCCTCGTCCACGCCGCCAATCATCAGCATAAGCTGTCTATGTGATTTGGGAGGTAGCTATTATCCCTTTTGCGCTCCGGTTCTGTTCAATCTTCGGGCGTTATTCAGACCGTTAAGCATCGGAGGCGACAGTCCTATGGTATCTATTTATATAAGACTCTTCTAGAGGCGACTATGACAGAGGCGCAACCAAAAGGAAAGGCGTCTAAGGGAAAGTATATCGGAATCGGCGTCGGCGTGGTTATAGTTGCCATTATTGCAGTAATGATTATTGGAGCAGCAGCTTCAAACGGGGGATTATCCTCAGTTGGTAAGTCCAAGCATAGCATACAGCTGATGAGTGGTAACGTGGCTGTGAATCCTGGTCATTATCAGTCCTATCAATTCAATGTGCCTAGTGGCGCTACGAATACGAAAGTCACTGGAACCTTTTACGCTAGCGGCGGAAGCGGTAACGATATTGTTGTAACGATACTTTCACAGACAGATTACATCAATTGGCAAAACGGACATTCTTCGAGTACAAATTATAACAGCGGCAAGGTGACGACAGGCAATATCAATACAAACTTGCCTGACGGAGAGACATACTACTTAGTATTCGATAACAGCTTTTCGATCATATCGGCGAAAAATGTTAGTGGGAACATTCAGTTAGAATACTTGCAATAAAGAAATAACCAAAAAAGCTAAAGCTGGCGGCGTTCTTTTCCCGCCTGGTAGTCATGTCGTACGACAAACACGAATATGCAAAGAGAAGCAAGGATCTAAAGTTCTATCACGTAAGCGATGAATCTGGAAAATCATTGCCTGCGAGCATACGCCCAAAGAAACAGAACCTGCGCTCGGGTCCTACTCAATCTCGGGGATTCGAGAATGAATTGCACCCAATGTCTTGCCCTCTCTCGCTACACAATGCTAATAACATCGCTGTTGGGCAGAATAGTGCTGTTGCTGCCAAAAAGCCTTGTACTTTTTTTCGTCTCGGGCTGTTTAGCAGCCTTACTCTGCACGCAATTCTACTACGTGCCACGTGCATTTGCTGCCGCAAACGGGCAAGAATTGAAAGTCGTCTTTATCGACGTCGGGCAGGGCGATTCCACGCTGGTAATCCTGCCTAACGGAAAATCCGTGCTCATTGACGGTGGCGAACGCGACATGGGCGACGCAGTCCTGTCAACCATCAAAGACATGCACGTTGCCAAGATAGATGTTATCGTCGCGACGCATCCGCACGCAGACCACATAGGCGGGTTGATTTCAGTCATGAACCAGCTGCCTGTGGGCAAAGTGGTTGACTCTGGACAGGATTACACCACAAACACGTATTTCGACTACCTTGATGCGATTGACAGAAACAAGATTCCGTACGGGATTGTGCACGACGGCGACAAGCTAGACCTTGACCAGTCTGTGAATATTGAAGTTTTCAATCCACCAATTCCCTTGATTAACGGGTCGGACGACAACATCAGCAATAATTCCGTCGTCCTGAGGATGACGTACGGCAACTTTTCAATAGTGTTCCCCGGCGACGTAAGGGAAGATGCTGAAGGAAGGCTTGCCGCCAAAAAGCTGGACGCAGACGTACTGCTGGCGGCGCACCACGGAAGCAGCCACTCCAATTCGATTCCCTTCCTGAGGGCGGTGTCTCCCGAAACGGTTGTCATTTACGCGGGGGCAAACAACCAGTACGGGTTTCCAAACCAAAAAGCGATGGATAACTTTGACGCCATGAAGGTGAAGAACATCTTTAGGACGGACATCGACGGCTCTATTGTCCTGACAACCGACGGCAGCGGGCAATATACCATGCAAACGTCTAGGTCGGAAAAAACCGTGGTCGTGGTGCCGGAATTCAGCAATCCTGCCATGCTATCGGCTGTCGCATTGCTGGGCATCCTGCTTGTACTCAAAAAGAGGGACGCAATATGGAACCGGTTGAAGTAAAGGCAAGCTTGGACAGATTTGAAGGCGATTATGCAATAGTCTATTCCGACGACGGCAGGAAATTTGACGTTGCAAGGACATTGCTTCCAAAGAGGGCACGGCAGGGCGCCAGGTTAAAGCTGACAATATCAGAAAATGATAAAGTGGCAAGCGTCAGCATCGACAGGGAAGGGGAAAAAGAGCTGAAAAAAAAGATTAAAGAAAAGCTGGAAAGAATAAAGCGCGGCGAGCACCTGGCATAATCTTTGACATAATCGCCGTCAGCATTGCGACAATAAAAAATAATGCTGACGAAACCAGATTGTTGTTGTGGTTCTTCTTATTCTGTGGCCATCCGCACCAGTTCGGGCAGCTGTTTGCCTTTCCCTGCAGAAAGGGCAGATATGCCGCCGTTCAGACTTTCAGCCACGATGCCCTTGCGCGCAAGCACTTCTGCTACCCTGAGAGAAGTGTTTCCCATCATGCAGACGAGCAACGGCTTGGCGCCGGCTCCTCCCAATGATTTTTCCATCTCCTTGGGCACCTGCTGGGTCATCAGCAATTGCTCCACCTCTCTGGCCGTCGGCACAAAGATCTTGCTTTCATCGACGCCCAGCGATTTTGCGATGAGCTCTATCCCCTCTTTGCGCGGGGTGTACATCGTGTGAATCCAGACAACCCGGTCATAATCTCCGATGTTCGAGACGGCTTCTTGCAGGGGAACCTCAAGACCTCTTTGCTTTTTCTCTTCCTGCATCGCTTCAAGGTTCTTTCTGTACTTTTCTATCCCGTCTGCAATCATCACGACAAAGGTGCTATCATCACCTGCGCCAAAATTCGCCAGCTGCACCACGGCATAAAGCGCAAGCGCGCTGCTCTCTCCCATGTCGTATCCTTTGTCCACGAAAAACTTTAGCAGGCGCCTTGCCTGTTTGAAATCTACCTCGTGCTGCCCTGCGTACATGTCAGGCTGGTAGAACTTTAGGCCCGACGCCTTGCTTTTTGTCCTTATTCCTGCAACGTCTTGGTCGCCAAGCGGAAAGACCACGTGCACAGACTTTTTGCCGTATTTTTCCATCATGTACCTGCTCAGGCCGCCGGAGGTGCCGCCCGTGCCAAACGTGCAGACGATCCTGGATTCTGACAGCGCGCTTTTCTGCTCTTGCAGCTGCTGGTCCAGTTCTGCAGCCGTCACGGTCCTGTGCGCCTCGATGTTCAGCTCGTTGTCGTACTGCTCGGGGCAAAAGCCGCCATAGATCTTTGCCAACAGTTTTGCCAGGTTGATTATGTCCTGACTAGCCAGAACCGCTTCCACTTCAGAGCGCGACTTGTCGAAAATTGCGGGGTCAAACCCAAGCTCGGTGAGCTGTGCGCGGACGTTTGAGGCCGTTGCCTTTGCCGCCATCAGGCTTGCGTTTCCCTTCATACCCGGGGCAGGGCAGATGTCCATGTCGAGGTTGATGATGCGCGTTTTTTCATTCCGCAGCTCGTCAAACACCCCTTCCTGGAGCTTTCTAGAGACAAGGGCGATAACGTCAATGCCCAGCTTGGAGATTTGCCCCAGGGCAATGCCAAAGTTGCCCGAAGTCGCTTCGAACACCGTCTGCCCGCGCCTGAGTTTGCCAGTGGCAATGGCGCCGTGAATTATCTGGACTGCCGGCCTTACCTTTATCGAGCCTGCCAGCAATTCTGAATCAAACTTGCCGAAAACCTTCAATGCTTTGCCGGAAAGGTCCAGGCCGAACACGCTTTTTGCGCATTCCTTTACTTCTTTGGTGATGTCAACAAGCGGAGTCGCGTTGATTATTGTTCCTGCACTGCCAGATTTCTCTGCCCTGTGAGGAACCTTGCTCCAGATCTCTTGCTCAAAATGCGAAAGTAGCGAGTTATCGACGTTATTATTTACCTCGTCCTGTCCTTGCAATCTGCTTCATCCTTAATTCAACACCCGGGTATAAAATGTGTGATTTGTGGCGCCGATGACTTTGATGATTTGACATCTGACGAAAAGCGCCTGTGTACTTATAATAAATACCGCATGAAACAGCTCTCTTGCGTACATGGACGGCTTTGTCGAGACGATGGAGGGCAGGACGAGACTGCTGGTGCCAGAGCTGTCCCTGACGGCGAAGGTGCCGCCCAAGGTCCCAGCCTTTTTCAACCCCGCGGCAAAGCAGAGCCGCGACCTCTCTATTCTTGCGTACCGTGCCTTTGCTCCCCGGCTGAAGGAAAAGACGCTTGCAGACGGCTTTACCGGGATTGGCGCCCGGGCGCTTCGCGTGGCAGTGGAGGTGCCGGAGATAGGGCAGGTGTTTGCCAACGACGCCAACCCGACGGCGATTGAAGCCGCCAGAAAATCCGCGGAACTCAACGGCGTGTCTAGAAAATGCCGGTTTTCGATAAATGAAGTCTGCAAGTTTTTGATGAAGGGAGACGACCGCGAGGAGCGCTTTGGGATAGTCGACCTCGACCCATTTGGAACGCCGGCGCGCCACGTCGACTGCGTGCTTCGCGCAGCGCTTGACGGCGGCCTAGTCTCGATAACCGCGACTGACACGGCAGTCCTCTGCGGTGTGTACCCGGAGGTGTGCCTGCGCCGCTACTACGGCCGGCCCCTGAACAACAGCTATGGAAACGAGACAGCGCTGCGCCTGCTCACGTCGCTGATAGCGCTCACCGCTTCCCGGCTAGAGCTTGCAGTCAAGCCGGTGTTTTCGCACGCCACAATGCACTATTTGCGGGTGTACGCGCAGATGTCGGTCAGCTCTAGCGAGGCAAACGACGTCTATGCGAGCATCGGCCATATGATGCACTGCTTCAACTGCGGCCACCGTTTTTCTGCCGCCGAGTACGACGGGGACGCAAAATGCGAGCTGTGCCAGAAAAAGCTCAGGATAGGAGGCCAGCTGTGGACCGGGCCCCTGCACGACAAAGAGTTTGTTGCAAAAATGGCAAAAGAGGGCGCAGACGAGAAGAGCAAAAAGGTCCTCGACGCGGCCCTCGACGAGATAGACGGCGTTCCATACTACTTCAAGGCAGACGAGATCTCTTCAAAATTGAGGACAAACCCGCATTCAATTGCAAAGATAATCGAGAAACTGCGCGCCGCCGGCTACAAGGCGTCAAAGACGCCGTTCAACCCAAGCGCCTTCAAGACGGACGCAAGGCTCGACAGGATAATCGACGTTCTCAGGTAGCGGTGGTGGGGAACGACTTTATCGCCCGGTCAATCAGGCCGTCCATCTCTGCCTTGATAGAATCAAGTGTTGAATGGTCGCCGCTCTTGTTGTCGGCGTCAACTATTTTCTTCATCTCGTCAAGGTAGCTGCCGAACTTGCTCAGGGCCTGCGAATAGAGGCCATAGCTTTCCTGCCATGCTTGCGGCACGCCGGGCGTGTCCACGCGCTTTTTCAGCGCGTCAAGATCCGACCTTGCCTTGGTTATCGCAGAATTCATGTCGCTGGTAGAAACCTCGCCCTTGGTCCACTTGTCAAACGAGTTTTGAACCTCCGTCGTTGCGAAATTGTGCTGCGTGTAGACGAACGAAAGGTTGTCAGCGGGCAGGTTTGCAGCGTCAGCAGCGGCGCCTTTATCGTCGGTGATGTTGACGCCGGTGGGCCCGCTCTGTTGCGGCAAGAGCCAGATGAGCGTGCTGGCGCCAATTATGCCGGCGGCGATTACGGCTGTTATCACTATGCCCTTTTTGCTTACTGCCAAGGTGGTAAATCTACCGTGTAACAGCTCCAAATAAAAACATACCAAAATATATCGCAAAATCCGAAAGTACGGGTGTACATATTATGAGCGTGCAGCCCAGCCTTGGCAAACTCGTCTACCGAAACGACCTTACCTCCGATCTTGCGATAATCCGCATCCAGCCGTCCGACGGCAGCCCCGTTCCCGACTTTAAACCCGGCCAGTTCGTTACGCTTGGGATAAAACTGGACGGCGAGGGCGACAAGATAACAAACCGCGCCTACTCGCTCTCATCGCCGCCGGAAGAAAAGCGGTACTTTGAACTGTACATAAAGTGGGCGCAAGAGCCGGTGCCCGGCAAGTTCACCACCGCACTTTTCAACATGAAGGAGGGCGACGAGCTCTACTGGCGCAAGCCCGCCGGAGCCTTTACAATCGAGGAAAAAAAGGTGGACGGCACGCCCGACGAAAGGACGCTAGTCTTGGTCGCTTCCGGGACCGGCCTTGCGCCGTTTGTAGGCTATTGCCTGCACCTGAAATCAACCGGATCAAAGCGCAGGATAGCGCTGTTGCACGGGGCGCGCAACGCAAAGGAGCTTGGCTACCGCGAACTGTTTGAAAGGCTCGCAAAGGAAAACAGCAGCAACTTCATCTACCTGCCCACGGTGAGCAGGCCAAGCGATCCGAATTCCGCGGGCTGGACGGGCCACACCGGCAGGGTAGAGTCGTTACTTGTGCCAAAGAACGGCATGTCCGAGCTTGAAAAGGCCCTTGGCAACAAAGTCTCGCCGGAAAACTCGTTTTTCCATATCTGCGGCTATTCTGGCACGATTGACAGCGTCATCTCTATACTGCAGCCGCTGGGGTTTGTCAGCAACAGGAATAAGCGCAAGGACGGCTCGTTTGACATCAAGGTAGAGACGTACGGCTAGATAGACATAGCAATGCTCATTACACTGTCCATGCAAGAAAAATCAGTTGTACGCCGCCCGGACGACCCCGTACCAGGGGTCACTCATGGTAGATATCTGCGACCTTGAGTTGATAGGAAGCAAGCTGGAGCAGGATGGCCTTGCCATCGACCTGACAGAGGCGTACTTTAAGCAGCAAGTGATAGCACAGCAGGAAGCCGGCGAGCTTTTGAAGAAATGCGCGATTGCAAACCTGGTCGGCGACAAGATAGTCGGGCAGGCGCTTTCGATGAAGCTGGCCAAGGAGGCAAGCGTCAAGCGCATATCCGGCGTCCCGTTCTTGATGATCTTCAAGTTCCAGCAAAAGTGACCCAGATGGGCGAAGAAGAGCCGGAAGATCAACAAGCGCCGGAAGAAGATCAACAACAAGAAGAATCAAAGGCAGTCACGCGGGCCGACAAGCGCTACGCGCGCCACGAGCGTGAGAACCGCTTTCTGCAGAAAAGGTCGGAGGACTATCAAGTGATGGAGGAGGTATTTGACATGCCCACGATGATGGTCATCACGAAAATGGTAAACGATGGCATACTGAAATCGGTGCAGAGCCACTTTGCCTCCGGCAAGGAGGCCAAGGTGTTCATAGCAGAGGCGCCCGACGGCTCGCCCCTTGCGGTCAAGATATACCTGACGGTGAGTTCCGAGTTCAAGAAGAGGATGCAGTACATCGCCGGCGACCCGCGCTTTTCAGAGATCAAGGGAGGCACTAGAAACTTTATCGCGGCGTGGGCGAGAAAAGAGTTCAAGAACCTGCAGCAGGCGCACAAGGC
>DASUXB010000180.1:0-5821 GCA_036378195.1 Nitrososphaera sp. | reverse complement strand
AACCAGACGTCTCCCTTGAGGTCAAAGAGCTCGTGCAGTTCCATCACCATCTCAAACGGCTCTGCGATATTGAATGCTTGCTAGTTTTCTCGCTTGCGAGAATCGCCGCCGCAAGACCGCTCTGGACATAGTCGGCTACTGCTATTATTATTTGCGAGCCTTTCCGAGACCAAACTCATCGTGCAGGGCGTTTACCGCGCGCTCGCAGTCGCCGTCGTTCACCACGAAAGCGAGGTTAAGCTCTGACGAGCCCTGTGCTATCATGATGACGTTGATGCTGCGCTTGGCCACTGCGCCAAAAACCTTCGCCGCCACGCCCTTTATCCCGCGCATACCCGAGCCCACCACCGCGATTACGGCAACGTCGTCGCTCACGTTCACCTGCTTTATCACCTTGCCAAGCAGGTTCAGCTCCAGCGTGGTAGTCGCTTTGTCAAGGTCGCTCTTGCGCAAGACCATCGAGATGCTCGACTCCGACGGGCTCTGTGAAATCATCATGATGTTCACCCTGTTTTTTGCAAGCGTGTCGAAAATCTTGGCCGCTGTGCCGGGCGCGCCCACCATGCCGCCTCCGCTCACGTCGATGAGCGCGGTGTGACGTATTGCGCTCACCGATTTCACTATCTTTTGCGAGTCGCGGCTTGGGTTCTGAGTGATTACCGTGCCGGAGTGCTTTACGTTGAACGTATTGCGTATGCGTATCGGTATCTTGGTGTCCATCACGGGCTCTAGCGCCCTAGGGTGCATGTACTTGGCACCAAAGAGCGCCATCTCCATTGCCTCTGCGAACGAGACCTCTTTTAGCACCTGCGCGCCCTTTACTATCTTGGGGTCGGCAGTCATCAGGCCGTCGACATCGCTCCACAACCACACCTCATCTGCGCCGACGCTTGCCGCGACTATGGTCGCCGTATAGTCAGAGCCCCCGCGCCCTATGGTGGTCGTGTTGCCGTGCTGGTCTGCGCCGATAAAGCCTGTTATAACCGGCACCGCCCCGCGCCTTGTTATTGGACCGAGCCTGTGGTTGACGCGCAGTTTTGTGGTGTCCATGAGAGGGCGCGCCTCGCCAAAGTTAGAATCTGTCACGATGCCTGCCTCCTTGCCAGTGAGGTATTCCGAGTCGACGCCAATGTCTCTGAGCGCGTACGCGACTATCGGGGCCGATAGGCGCTCGCCAAACGACATCAGGTAGTCAAGCGACTTGGGCGTCACTTCGCCTAGAAGGACGATGCCTCCAAGCACGTCCTCCAGCTCGCCTATTGTCTTTTTCACATCCGCAAGCGCGTCTTCCCTCAATTTCTTGTCGGATATGGCGCCGTTTGCAATGTCGGCGTGGATCTTTGACGATTTTTTCACGAAATCCTCGATTGAAGTGCGGTCGCCCCGCCTGACGCTGTCCGCAATCGACAGCAGGCCGTCGGTCATGCCCCTGACCGCAGAAACGACGCAAACGATGTCGTTGCCCGGCTTGTGAGATGATTTTATCAGCTGCGCCACGTGCCGGACCTTGTCTGGCGAGTCGACCGCCGTCCCGCCAAACTTCATCACGATTATCAAAAATGTCTCAGTCCTGCACGCGGGGCGCCAGATAGAAATGTATGCGGCCGACGTTTGCTATCTTGAATTCCAGCCTGAGGGGCATCTTTGTCGAATATTCTGCAGCGACAGATCCTCCCATGGCAATGACCGCCTTTGTTATCTTGCTGAGGTAGTCGAGGCTGTACGTCGCCTTGCTGTCCTCCTTGACTGCAAGCTCCTCAAGCCCCTCGTTCCCTGCTTCCAGAGTCACGCTTGCCTCGCCCGAGTCGCCCTTGCCTGCAAAGTTTATCCTGCCAGACTTGCTCTCAAGCGAGATAAACTCCGACACTACCTGCACGTCAGAGAGAACCTTGTCAAAGGCCACTGCCGAGAGCACCGCCTTTGAGTTAAAGTTGAGCTTTGGCAATGGAGTTGAACTCGCAGAGCTCTCGATGAGCCGGGTCTTGTACTCGCGCTTGTAGCCGTTCTGCATCCTCACGTGCAGCATGCTGTCGTCGCCCAGCAGTATCTCGACAGTGTCCTTCTTGTCCGCCCTTTTGACTAGCTTTGAGAACTCGTCGACGCGGATCCCAAACTTTACTGCGCTGTCGCACTCGTACTTTTCAAATGCCGCGGCAGGCCAAAAGATGTCGATGAGCGCGATGTGGGATGGGTCCATCCCGCGAAAAGAGATGCCTTCAGCTGTCGCTTCAAACGTGGCCTCGTCAACCAGCGTCGATATTGCGGACGCGACGGCCTTCCACTCCTCGGGAGACTTTGTCTTGGCTACAAACACCAAATTACAGTATGTGGCAGCCTATACCGATTTTAAACATTGCTATCATGCATCCAATCTTGGATACAAAAGATCTTGCTGGCTTTTTTAGAGCAAGGCCATAGATCTGCAAGCGTGCTTGCAAATGTTACAGCCTCCTCCAACTCTTAAATACGATGATATCGATAATTATGTTGTCAGGTTATTGGACGATCCTTTCGCTGTGGATGTCGTGCGTGGCAGTCCAACAGCAGCCGAGACTGCAAGAAGCAGCATTAGTAGTAGCAGAATGTCAGAGGGCCTGAAGGCGGGCCAGAGGATAGCCAAGATTTCCGTCATAACGCTGGTCGCAATAGGCATAGTAGAGCTTGCGATGGGGCGGATAAGCGGTAGCATCGTCGCAACGGCAGACGGCATCGACTCGCTTTCCGACGCAATGATCTCACTCATCGTCTTTGTCGGGCTGTACCTGGCAACACGGCCTGCTAACAAAAAGTTCCCCTTTGGCTATTACAAGGTTGAAAGTTTTGCCGCGCTAATCGCCGCAATAGGAATGATCGCAATAGGCGCATTCATACTGTTCCATTCGTACGAGTCGCTGGTGGACCCGCGCCCAATAGAGCAGCCTGTGCTGACAATGATAGTCCTGGCAGCCGCCGGCGCAATATCTCTACATAGGGCGCTCCAGATGAGAAAGATAGCGCGGAAGTACGACCTGCTCTCGCTAAAGACGGACGCCAAGAACTCTATAAAGGACGGCTCGGCGTCGATAATCGGTTTTTTCAGCGTGCTGGTCGCCTCGCAATTTGGGTTCCTGCAAATGGACGCAATAGGCGGTATGATAATAGCAGGATACATATTCTCTGTCGCGTATTTCTCGCTGAGGCAGTCGTCACTCACCCTAGTCGACGCATGGCAGAACCCTGGGACGTCTGACAACGTCAAGCAGCTCATCGAGGCCAAGTTTCAGGCAGAGCCTGTGAGGGTCAGGTCGGTGTTTCTGCGGCCGACAGGCATGATGGCGCACGCAGAGGTGCACATTGAAGTGGATGGGGACAAAAAGCTGGCAGATTTCGAATCGCTGTCCGTCCAGATTCAGAGCCTCATCCGTTCTAGGTTCCGGCTGATCGACAGGATATCCGTGATACCGCATCCGATGTCCTTTGGTGGACAAAAGAAAAAGACTGCCATCTAGAAGCATATAACCACCAGAAAGTCTTTAACAAATGAACAACATCTTCTTTTCATCACCGTGAAGTTTCTTTTCGTGTCGCCAGAGGCCCTGAGCCTCGACCTTGCATACAGAATAGTGCAGGAAGGACACGAGGTGAAATTCTGCGTCCAGAGCGAGACTGAAAAGGACGTGGGCGACGGCTTTGTGGAAAAAGCCGACAAATGGGAGGACCATGTTTCCTGGGCAGACATCATTGTGTTTGACGACATTGGCTTTGGCAGGGCCGCAGACAAATTGCGCGCGGAGGGCAAGAAGGTTGTGGGCGGAAGCGCCTACACCGACAGGCTAGAGAGCGACAGGGAGTTTGGCCAGAACGAACTTGCCCGTGCCGGCGTCTCGATACTCCAGGGCCGGACGTTTTCAGACTTTGAGGAGGCAATAAAATTCGTGCAGGCCAACCCGTCGCGGTACGTGATAAAGCCAAGCGGCAAGGCGCAGAACGAAAAAGAGCTTTTGTTCGTGGGGCAGGAAGCCGACGGAAACGACGTGATAAACGTCCTTGCGCACTACAAGAAGCATTGGTCGAGCAAGATACGGATATTTCAGATTCAGCAGTTTGCCTCCGGAGTGGAGGTCGCAGTCGGCGCGTTTTTCAACGGCAAGGATTTCGTCAAGCCGGTGAACGTGAACTTTGAGCACAAGAGACTGTTTCCCGGCGACATCGGACCCAGTACGGGCGAGATGGGCACACTGGTTTTCTGGACGTGCCAGAGCAAGGTATTTGCGCTGACCCTTGAAAAGATGAAGCAGCAGCTGGCCGCGTCCAGCTATGTCGGCTACATCGACATAAACTGCATCGCAAACGGGACTGCCATCTACCCGCTAGAGTTCACGTCGCGCTTTGGCTACCCGACCATATCAATACACATGGAAGGCGTGACGGGAGAGTGGGGCAAATTCCTTTATTCAATTGCAAACGGGGAACAAGTCGCGTTGGAAGCAAAGAAGGGATTCCAGATCGGTGTGGTGATAGCCGTGCCGCCGTTTCCATTCACGGACGACAAGACGTTCCGCAAGTTCTCCGAGGACGCGACTGTGCTGTTCAAAAGTCCGGACATGGCCGGCGTGCACCTCGGCGAGATAAAGAAGGACGGAAGCGACTGGCGCATCGCAGGGCGTTCAGGATATGCGCTCGTAGTAACGGGGTCTGGCATAACTACGGAAGAGGCGCGCAGGCAGGCGTACGGCAGGGTTGCAAACATCATGATACCAAACATGTTTTATCGCACAGACATTGGAGCAAAATGGATAGAGGACAGCGACCTGCTCCTTTCGCTCGGTTACCTCTAGGCGAGCGCGCTGATCCCGTCGTTCGTGACTACCATCGTTATCGTTGACCGGATGTCGTCTATCTTGCGCAGTTTTGAAGAGATTATCTCCTTGACCCTATCCGGATCGGGGGCCTCTATCTTGACCAGAATGTCGTAAACCCCACGTACCTTGTAAACCTCCTTCACGCCGTCTATCTTGCGCAGCTCTTCTGCGACTCGGCCGTCGCTTCCAAGGCTGGTGTTAACGAGAACAATGACCTTGCGCACAGTTATTCTAGCGCAGTCCCAAGATTTAAACTCCCTCTGCGAATCTTGAAACCGATTCTACGTCCGTATAACCAAAACGCGCTTTTCCATTTCTGGGGTAGAGACTTGTACCTGAATGTGCCACTATAATCTGCTATCTATCTGTGTTATATGCAATTGTTACACGCCTTTTTTCAAATGCACGGCAAGAAAGCAATGGCAGCAACACTGTTGGTATTGGGCTTGTCACTGGCCGCAATTTTTGCAGCGGCGCCGGCGTACGCCCAGTCCGGCGCCAGCGGCTCTGTACAGTCGCAGGTGTCGTATAGGACATCGTACCAGCAGCAAGCGTCAGCAAGCTCTGGCAGCTCTGTCACAGTCCAGACGGAACACCACCTGTACAGGCCCGGCGAAACCGTGAGGGTGACAGGGACCGTCTCTGAAGAGGCGAGGCAGCAGGCCAAGTCAGACACAGTGCTGGTGAGCACGACGGACGCAAGCGGAAGCGTGGTCGCACAGCAGGAGGCCACGGTGGACAGCAGTAGCGGCCAGTACAGCACTACAATCCAGCTCCCGGCAAGCGCCAAGGCAGGAAACTATACCGCCGGCTCCAAGGTCCAAGTGAACGCAAGCGTCCTTGGGCTTCTGAGCGCGGACATTGTGGCAAAACTAGAGTCGTCAGGCAGCTTTGTGGTTGCAAGCGAGTCTCAGTTTGAGGCCAAGGCTACCACAGGCGAGCAGTTCAACGTCGGCATTGCAAGCAGCTCCAACGTCAGC
>DASUXB010000179.1:0-3430 GCA_036378195.1 Nitrososphaera sp. | reverse complement strand
GAAATCCGGCGCCTTCATGATAGGGGGCGGGATTTCAAAGCACCACACGCTCTGGTGGAACCAGTACCGCGGCGGCCTCGACTATGCCGTCTACATCACCACGGCGCCGGAATGGGACGGGAGCCTGTCAGGCGCGCTCGTGGCTGAAGCAATATCATGGGGCAAGGTCACGACCAAGGCGAGGCAGACTACAATCCACGGCGAGGCGTCGACGCTCTTGCCGTTCATCTATGCTGCGCTTGCTGCGGCCGGCCGCTAGCCCTGCGCGCCGTAAAACGCGCTGGACCTGACTACAAGGCCGCTGCTGCCTGAAAATTGGAACTTTTCCACCACGAGCGTCCTCTGGCCGTTCAGCAAAGAGCTGTACTCGAAATAGCACTGGTCGCCGTTTATCGCAAAGGCTACCGGGGTAAAATGCAGTTCGTGGAGCTTTTGCAGCGCAAGCGACCAGTACTGTTCAAGTTCCTTCTTGCCCCTTACCCTGCCCTCGCTTTTTTCCGGCATCATCGCCTTTATCTTGGGGCTTGCAAACTCGATGTCGTCAGAATACATGGCAAGGACCGCGGCAAGGTCGCGGCTGTTCCATGCCCTGATCCACCTGTCAAGATGTTCACGGACAAACTCCTCTGAAATTGCCAACGCCTGAAATCTCGTGCAAAACCGTATTAAATCTGCCGGAAACGATTATTACGGCTCGCAGGCTAGCAAGAAGCACCGCTTGGAGCTCAAAGAAGACGCACTGCGGCACTCGCTTGCCGCCGGCAGGCAGGCCGCAAAACTGCTGAAGGACAATTTTGGCAATTCTGAAACCTATGACGTTTCGGTAAAGCACGACCGCTCGCTCGTGACAAGGGTGGACGGCGAGTCGCAGGCACTCATAATGTCGTACCTGAAAAAGCAGTTTCCAGACATTCCATTCGTAGCCGAGGAGCAGGACAGGCAAATCAACGCCGGCGTGAAAAAAGACGGATATTATTTCGTCATAGATCCGCTTGACGGCACCGCAAGCTTTGTCATCGGAATCCCGTTCTTTTGCACGTCAATTGCACTCTGCAAGGGCTCGCAGACCCTGGCTGGCGTCCTTGTCGACCCAAACCACAACGAAGAGTTTACCGCAGTCCTGGGCAAGGGCGCGTTTTTGAACGGCAAAAGGATTGCAGTCACAAAGAGGCGCAACATTGAAGAGCTGTACCTGAACGTGAACCACACAAAGTTCGACCAGGGCAGGTTTGAGCGCATCAGCGCAAACATACTGAAAAAGATAAAGCGCTTCCACAAGCTCGGCAGCCTCTGCCTGGAAGTCGCGTACGTCGCCTCCGGCCGGCTGGACGGCACGATAAACAACGACCTGTCCATGTGGGACATTGCAGCCGCCGGCCTGATTCTTGAGGAGGCCGGTGGCAAGTGGACGCTCCTTGACGGGAGCAAGCCGGCGTTCCCTGTCTTTGACAAGCTGGACATCGTGGCCACGAACGGAATAATCCACGACGACCTTTTGAAAGCGCTCTAGCGGGGCACTATTTTCACTGACAGTATCCTTGCGTCGTCAGGATTTGCGATGTGGTCGCTGACGCTCTGATCGCTGCCGCCGACCGTCGGCAGGCTCGCTATCTTGTCCACCACGTCCATGCCCGCTATGACGCGCCCAAAGGCAGTGTACTGGCCGTCAAGGACTTGCCTTATGTTACTGTCGTCCTTGAGCACGATGAAGAACTGCGAGCCGGCGCTGTTGGGGTCGTTTGCCGTCCTTGCCATCGACAGTATTCCTCTGTTGTGGGGTATATCGGTAAACTCGGCGTTTATCTTGTAGCCTGGGCCGCCAGTTCCCCACTGGTTCCTGTCTGCAGTCGCGTTCTTGGTCAGCGGGTCGCCTCCCTGTATCACAAAGCCTGGTACAATCCTGTGGAAGGCCGTCCCGTCGTAAAAGCCGTTTTTGGAAAGATCGATAAAGTTCTGGACCGTCTTTGGTGCAGCGTTGGGGAAGAACTCTGCCTTTATCACGCCCTGCGTGGTAGTTATCTCGGCTATCTGCGGGCCCGGCGTCATGTTTGCCAGCGTCCCGCTGGTCGGGGTGTACGGGTCATGCGTGGGATGTGGCACATAGTCCTTGTTTACCTTGTATATGAGGACGCCCGTCACGATGCTGCTGTCTTTTTCAAAGCTTGGCGACGCGTACACCAGGTGGAACGGCAGGCTGGGGTCGCCGTCCGCGGGGTACTTTACATGCTTTGAGTAAAGCCCTACCAGACCGGGCTTGTATGTCGGTTGTATGTTGGCAAGGCCGGTCGAGGTGAACGACGCAAAAGAGAGTGGATCGTACGGTATGAGCTTGCCAAGGAGCGTGTTGTTCCAGAACGCGTTCTTGGGCGTAAAGCCGTCGCTTTCCAGGTATCTGCCTGTGTCATAGCCTGCAATCCTGATTATCCAGTTCTTTTTGCTCTCTTCTCCGCCCTGCCCGAGGGTAAACACCGGGACGTCGGCGCCGGTGGAGTTACCGCCTCCTGGCCTGCCGTTAAACTGGTGCTGGCCGACGACATAGACTACGAGGTAGTCTGCCTTCAGGTCGTGCGCTATCTTTATGCCGGACTGCTCGTCGCCGGAGAACATCTTGGCTATCGTCTCGATGCGGGTCTGGTTGAAGGTGGCGCCGTCCGCAATGGTGGTGCGCTCGCCAAGCGTGGTTATCCAGTAGCCATAGTCCCACCACGACGCGATGACCGCGTTCTTTTCGGTGTGCTCGGAGATCCACTGTGTCGCGTTTATCCAGTCAGTGCTCGTGGTCCGAAATACCGTGCCGCCGTTTCCGATGGCAGTCGGTACGTCGACGGCAGCCACCCAGTTGGAGTTTGGCGGGTAGAACACGGGGATGAGGAGCATCGCTATCACGATGCCGACGTACGCCATCTTGACCGGGGTGCCCATCGGCTGCTTGGCCGCTTCCTTGCGCTTGCCCTTTTGCGGGCCGGACGTGTGCGCGTCTCTGTGCTCAAGTATGCTCCTTGTTATCTCGTAGAGGCCGATGCTTGCAAGAACTATGACGCCTATCGACGCAAAAACCAGCAGGCGGGCAAACGTGGCGCTCACGTACGCGCCTGTGATGCCGATGATGAGCGCAAACACCGCCGTGTCGTTGCGCCTCTGAAAAGCCATCCACGCGCCAAAGCCAGCAAATATCAGCAGGATGGAAAAGTCTGTGAAATAGTCCGCAATCGTGGGAGTCAGGTGCTCCGCTACCGATTCCACCAGCGCGTTCTGCGACGAGACGCCAGGGAAGATTGCATTGATGTATCTGAAACTGGGCGAGATGTACGAGCCTGAAACCACCAGGCCGATGCCTGCCGCCACAAACGCGATGAGCAAAAAGACCATGTTGCGCTGCCTTGCGCGCTCGTTGTCCTTGCTCATCTTGCCGACAAAGTTGGCCGCGACG
>DASUXB010000178.1:0-4659 GCA_036378195.1 Nitrososphaera sp. | reverse complement strand
CGCCTGAGAAGTTGTGTGCAAACGCCCTCTGCCCTGCCGACGCGTAGGCCAGTCCGCCTACCATCATGGCGGCAAGCAGGAGCGCTGTGGTGCTTTTCCTTTCCATGAATACAGAAACAGGATACTCCTTTAATTAGGGTTCTAGTACACCGGCCGAATTAATCAGATCTTACCTCTAGAATGTAGATACACGGCGATACCTGCTATCACGGCCGTCGCCGGCGTCACGTAGTACAGCAAGAGCTCGTCAAGCGGGATGCCGGGCGGAAACGCCGAGACGTCAAAGGTTGCCGCAAGCGGCTGCGACGAGTATTTTCCGTCGCCGGGGATGCGGGTCTGCACGGTCACCACATAGTCGCCGGCATTGTCGAACTTGTAGCGGGTGGTGATGTCGCTTATCTCGTACAGGCGATAGGGCACCTGGTGTATGGCCTCGCCCGTCTTTTTGTCTGCTATGATGATGGATGAGTAGACGTTGTAGAGGTTGTTACCGTCGGGGGCAAGCACGCTAAAGTTAAGAGTCGAGTTGGTGCCGATTATTGGGGCCGAGGGGTACGGCTGGAAGACTATTTGGTAGCCATCCACCTGCTTGGTGGCACCGAAAAAGTGAGCGTATGCCGGCGCAAAAAAGGATGTGCCTGCAAAAATGGAGAAGAACATGAAGAAGAACAGCGCGGCCGCAAGGAGGCGCAGCAACAGCATCGCCCTGTTTTGGCGCTTTGCATATTTCAACTATTGGTGATGTGGTAGTACATCTGCCGGATGAACCACAATTCCTAATATGCAAATTATGTTTATCCATTCTGCGGCAAGTCGCTGCTGCAAAAAAAACATACACAAATACACACGCCTGTTCATTACACGGCAGGGAAGAGCCTTTCCTTCCCTTCCGTGTCTCAAGCTTTTGCCCTTCTCCTGCGCATTATCACTACGGCGCCCACCGCTGCAGCGCCGGCAGCCCCTATCCCGGGCGCAACAATGTACAGGTAATTGTCGTATGGCCCTGCCACGTTGAGTATGAACGTAAACGTCAGGGTCTGGCCGCTGTACACGTTGTCTATTAGGTCAGCATAAAGCACGTACTTGCCCGGCGCCGCAAAGGTGTGGTCGTAGGCGTAGTGGCCGTACTGGATTATTATGGGCCCGGCAGTTGCGACATCGGCTCCGTCCTTGACAAGCCTTATCTTTACCGGCACGTCCACCACGTCGTCGCCGTTGACGCCGGCTATCCTCATCACCACCTTTGACGGCTCACCGGCCACAAGCCGAGGCGGCTCGGTGGCGACATCAAACTCGTAGTTGCCTATCCTCTGCTTGTACATGGCGTTCTTTAGCGGGTCGGCAAAAGCCGGCTGCGCAACCATCAGGAGAAGAATTGCCGCAAGGGCTACTACTGCGCACGCAAGCGACTTGTTTGACAGCAGCAACAACAGCTGTGCTAGAGCTCGTCCAACATTTCAACGTAATTGTCGACGACCTTGTCGGCAAAGGTCTGGCGGTACTTTGACAGCACATCGGCCACGAGGTCCTTGTTTGCAAGGCTGTACAGCTGGTACTCGCCGTACCTGACGGACAGGATGCCGGCGTCCTTCAGGCGCTTCAGGTGCGCCGAGACGGTAGAAGGCGCCTTGCCCGTGTGCTCTACTATTTCTGCAAAAGTGCACATGTCCTGCGACAGTATGAACGACACTATCTCACGTATCGGCTCGTGCCTGATGTAGCCGAGGACCTGCGACTCGGTTTCCGGCACGTTGACCGGGTAATAGCGGGTGATTCGCGCCTGCCTGTCCACCCTTATCACGCTTGCCTTTTCAAGCGCGGAGAGGTGGTACGTCAGGACGCCGTTTGCAAAGCCCGTAGACCGCAAGAGCTCGCGGTAGCGTATGCCCGGCTCCCGCTCGATGAGTTTCAGGAGAAGTTCCGGCGTGCTCAGTGCCTCTGATATTGCCTTTTCTTCTCCCATGCCTATTTGTTCACCTTGAGCACTCCCAGCCCGAACAGGCCAAGCATTCCAAGCAAGATTATGTGCGGGAATTCTATATCCAGATTGGGGATCTGCAAAAAGAACAAGAGCCCGACTGACTGGAACAGGTAGAACACTTCTGCGACGCCGAGCGCGATGAACCCAAGCGTCATGTAGAGCGTCCTTGCCCCGCCTGTGCGCCTGTATGCAGTCAGCGAGACCACGCTGAGAAACGTGGCTATCACGAGGCTCGCCATGTGGAGTATGATGTGAAACAGTATCGACGGGTGCGTGACGTGCGGAAGCACGAGGGGCGCAATGATGCCCACCACTATGGCCGCAGTCAGCCCAAACACCAGGGGCTTTGACGCAGCTTCTTGCATAGGCTGGTTGCTACCCGTCTGCATATCCACCAATTTATTGGTGGTTTTGGCCTAATAAAGGGATTGGTACAAAGCCGGAACTACTGGCCCAGCGCCGCAAGCGTCTTTTTCATCTGCAGTCGGCTCTGCCTCGCATAGAACGCGCTCCCGCCAGCCACCGCTGCCGCAAGGCCCAGTGCAAGGGCGGCAAACGAGTCAAAGCTTGGCGGCGTTTCCGCCGTGCTTTCCATGCCGGGCATCGACGACATTCCAGACATCGATCCGCTTTCGAGCTTCTCGGTAAAGCTGTGGTTCAGGTCGTACGCGTTCACCCTCTGCGCAATGAGGTCCATCTTCCACTCGCCGGGCTGGCTCAGGTAGCCCCCGGCGGCCGAATAAACGCCGTCGCCGGTCTTTTGCAGGGTGGCTATCAGCGGCCCCACCCCGGCGTCAACGTTTGTGAACCGCAATATCACGCTTGCGATGTTTTGCGGAGGCTTGCCTCCTTCGCTCAGGGTGACAGTGAACGTGTTGACGCCGGGCTGAAAGGGTGTTATCTCAAGCATGGCGTCGGTGCCGTCCACGTTCACGTGGTTCATGTAGTGAGGGCCGGCCTGGTGCTGCTGCTGATCCATGGATTCTGCGGGAGGCGACGTTATGGTGAGAAGGGACGCGGCAAAAAGCACCCCTATACCGACGAACGCCTCGGCCTTTATCGTCCTGCCAAAGCGATTCGTCGCGGCGTATTCCTGCCCGCCGGATTTTGCAAGCACGACGATTTCCCGGTGGAGTTTCAGCTGATGGTACGCACCGAGGAGCACCATCGGAAGGGCGGCCCCAAGTTTTATCGCAAGGCTGATCCCGTACGGCGTGGTAAGGAGCGAGTCCAGCGTGTGCAGGTGGACCCACGCCATGTATATCCCAGTCACGCCTATCACTCCCAGCGAAACGGTGGCAACGAGCGAAAAGCTTGGAAGCGCGGTCGCAAGCTGGCGTGGCGAGCGCCTCGTGGCCGGCGCAAACACCGCGGCCAGGTAGAACAGCCCGCCCACCCAAGCCGACACGGCCATAAAATGGACCCAGTCAAGCGCCGTCGCAAGCTCTGGCAGAAACGGCGCTGCCGAGTTGTGGCTCAACATGCTGTTTGAGAACAGCGAGAATGCGCCTGCCGCAAGCGCGGTGTATAAAAGAGGCTTTTTGCCGATTTTCATGTAGACGACGATAGAGCCGGCGACTATTGCTGACGCCGCAAGCCTGTACAGCAAGACGGCGCCGGAAGGCGAGCTGGATACAAGCGACTGCAGCGCCTGCGTAACCGACACTCCGGCTGCCTCGGCAAGGCCGCCGGCCTGCAATAACACCATACCGGTCGCAGACGCGGCCATTGCGCCTGCGCTTGCAAGCACGATAATCGAGAACCTGCGGGCTGCGCGGCTTTCAACTTTTTTGTGCAGTATGACGTGGGTTATTGTGCCTCCGACTACAGCCGCCTGCGCTACCAGAAGGGGCCACTTGGCTACCGCGTCGGTGTACGACGTGACTGCGCGAGTCTCGCCTGACCCTCCTCCGGCCGGCACCGTCGCTTTGCCCACGCCAAAGACGTATGCGCCTTCCGCGATGTGCCCGTCGTCAAGCGACATTGTGAACCAGGACACGGTGTATATCCCGTCCTTGACATTGCTCGTGTCTATTGTCACAGCGGCCTGCCTGCCGTTATCGCCGGTGACTGCAAAGTCGTTCTTGTCGATGCGCTGGCCCTGCGAGTCTGCGACTCTGATGTAGCTCACCTTCGGGTCGGGCCGCTCTGAAAATGACATTGCGAGCTGCTGCGGGACCTCGGACTTGTCAGCAAACTGCGCGTTTGGCGCAATGGTGTACGTTGCAGGTATAGAGTGGGCAAACGCAGGCGCCGCTAGCGCAGACAGCAGAACAATAGCTGCAAGCGCAAAAATAACGAGGGCGGGCAGGGCGGAGAAGGACGTCATGGCCGTAGAAAAAAAGAGGCCCTACTTGCTGTTGTTGCCGCCACGCCGGCGCGTCATTGCCACCGCGCCTATGGCGATTCCGACAATGCCAAGGCCGATTCCTGCCCACGCCATGCCGCCGCTACCGTCGCTGCTACTTGACGCTGCTGGAGAAGTCGCTGGCGCCTTGACGGACGCAATGTCGCTCTGGACCTGCGCTATTGCCTTGCTCACGTCGTTGTTCTGCACGTATTTTTCTGGAAAGCCAGCGTCGGTGCGCGACTCAAAGCAGCCATAGCCTCCGGTCACTCCCTTTCTCACCACGCCCTCCGACACAGTGGTTGTCGAGTTGTTTGCCTGTGCGCCAGCC
>DASUXB010000177.1:0-18017 GCA_036378195.1 Nitrososphaera sp. | reverse complement strand
GAATACGCGTTTTCTATCGCGTGCCTTGCGTCCTTGCCTGCCGCCGTGACGCCAAGCACCCTGCCGCCGTTTGTCACTGTCCTGCCCTGCGGGTCCTTTGCGGTTCCGGCATGGAAGACCATGGTGTCCGGGCCAAAGTCGCCGAGACCCTCAATGACCTCTCCTTTCTTGTATGCGCCGGGATAGCCTCTGGAAGCCATGACCACGCACACGGCCGTCCCGTCGCGCCACTCTATTGCAGGCATTGAGGCGAGCCTGCCTGCCACCGCGGCGTCGATGTACTCGTATAGGTCGGACTTCATGCGCATCATTATAGGCTGGCATTCTGGGTCGCCCATCCTCGTGTTGAATTCAAGCACGTGCGGTTCGCCTGTCTTTTCATCGACCATGATGCCTGCATACAAAAAGCCGGTAAACGGTGTGCCCCTTGCGTTCATCTCTTTGAGCGCCGGCCCCATCACCCTCTTTACTATCTTTTCGTGCAACGCGCTGTCGACCACCGGCGCAGGCGAGTATGCGCCCATGCCTCCCGTGTTTGAGCCCTTGTCGCCGTCAAAGACCCTCTTGTGGTCCTGGCTCGATGCAAGCGGGACTATTGTCTTGCCGTCGCACAGCGCTATGAACGACGCTTCCTCGCCGGATAGCCTTTCCTCTATCACCACCTTGCCGCCCGCGGCTCCGAATTCTTTTGCGACCATTATCTTGTCGACCGCCTCTGCTGCCTGCTGGGCGCTGTCGCACACTATTACTCCCTTGCCAGCCGCAAGGCCATCAGCCTTGACTACCAGCGGCCTGTCTTGTTTAGAGATGTAGTCCTTGGCTTGCTGCGCGTCGGAAAACGTAGCAAACGCCGCGGTGGGGATTCCTGCCTTTTGCATGAACTCTTTGGCAAACACCTTGCTCGTTTCTAGCATAGCAGCTTGCTTTTTTGGGCCGAAAAGCCGCAGGCCCGCTTTTTCAAAAGCGTCGGCGATTCCAAGGGAAAGCGACTCTTCCGGGCCCACCACAGCAAGGCAGTCTTTGCCCTGCTTTTTTGCAAAGGCCACCAGCTTTTCAATCTCGTTCGGCTTGATGTCGACGTTTTCAGCCGTACCGCCGTTTCCCGGTGCAAAATATACTTTTTTTACCCGGGGGCTCTGGGCAAGCTTCCACCCAAGCGCGTGCTCTCTTCCGCCGGAGCCTATCACGATGACGGTAGCTGTTGCTGCTGCAGGCACAGCACACGGGTAGCAGGATTGGATAATAAATGTGTGATTAGCGCAAAAGCTGGCTGGCGCTGTCCTGAGCAAGTGCCTGCAGAAAGGCAGTGTACTCGTCATCAGAAAACTCGAATGCCACAAACTTTTCGTCCAGCATCGCCTTGTGCACGCTCTTTAGGTGGTAGCACGGCTCGCCCTTTGAGAGTGTGGAAAAGTAAAAGTCCTTGCAGGAGCAAAAACCCAGCTCCGGGTCAGTCCAGTACTCGCTGTCCCTGCCCACCACTATCCACAGTCTGCGGCCGCTAGGAGCAAACCTGAGCATCTTGACGCTCCCGGACTCTACCGCGCTGTCTATTCTCGACACGTGCTTTCTCGTGTGGTTTATCTGCGAGTCGGGATATAAAACTGGCGTGAAGGTCCGCCCGCTCCACCCCCATGCAGCGCTCTTGGCAGAGGATGACAAGCGCTACGTGGTGGTGTCTGACCTGCACATAGGGCTGGAGGCAGAGCTAGGCGCAAAAGGGATAACGGTGCGGTCGAGTCTGGTGCGCGAGATGCAGAACGAGCTGCTGTCGCTCTTGACAAAGGAAAAGGCCGTCGGCCTGGTGCTCCTTGGTGACATCAAAAACACCGTGGGTGCAATTAGCAAGCAGGAATGGGACGATATACCCGCCTTTTTCAAAGGATTATCTTCTGCCGCGGATGTCTATCTGGTGCCGGGGAACCACGACAGCAACATTAGGCACCTCGTTCCTGACAGCGTCAACGTCGCGGCAAGCAAGGGCATGGTGATAGGCGACACGCTTTTTCTGCACGGCCACAGTATGCCCTCTGACGCGCGCTCGCACGTGCGCAGGATTGTCATGGGCCACGTGCACCCGGTCTTTATGAAAAAAGGGAGCGTAATAAACGGCGAACGAGTGTGGATATCGATACAGGCAAAAAAGGAGGCGCTTTTTTCTTCAGAGCGGGGCAGCGTCGACATTGTCATCGTCCCAAGTTTCAACAAGTACCTCTACTCGTCAGGCGAGCGAAGCTATCCCCGCAGGTCCACATCGCCGATTACGTCGCGGATAATGGACGCCGGGGCAGTCGAGAGATGCATGGTGATAACCTTGGACGGCTCTATCGTGGGTGACGACGAGTCCGCGCTTGCAAGCGTGCTATGAGTAGTAATAGGAATGCAGGCACGCGCACACATATATACACATGAGCATATGTGCTGTGTCAGCTGATGTTTCGAATGCAGTCAAGGCCGGTTATGATATTCTGGGAGGATAACCATATGCAGGTAAGGTGTTCGCATTCATGGCACCCCTTCAAATTTTCCCATTCCGGCATGTTCCATATCTCTTCTATGTCGTGCTCTAAAATATTGTACGACTGAGTCGGGACAGCCAGTTTCCAGCACGGGACGCGCACAGAGCCATCCGCCAGCACCGTAAGGCCCTTCCACACCCCACACTCTTTGAATACTGGCCTTCCAAAATCGACTATTTGCCTCCAGTACAGCGAAGGCACGCCTATGCGTGGCGCATCGTGTGTATTCATGTACTTCAGGATGCCCTGCGCAATCTGGCGGATGGTTTTGGCGTCCGGCGACAGAGTTTCGTACGCGACGCCTACCCTGTCTTCAACCAGCGTAGGCGTCACAAGGCCAATTCCAAATTCTTTATGGATGCGATCAAAATACTCTCCGGTTATGAACTCCTCCGCATTCCATTTTGTAATGACCGCGTTTGTGTACCTGTTGACGTTGTGTTCGTCAAGCATCTGCAAATTTCTCATCACTCTGTCGTAAACCTCGGCCGTTACCCCTCTGATCTTGCAAAAAGAGTCCTTGTGGATAGAGTCGATACTCAGGCAGAATTTGTCAACATCGTGCCGAAGGACATCGACGTCAAAATTATGGAGGAGCGAGCCGTTTGTTACTACAGTGACCGGCAGATGTATGTTTTTCAGGTGCTGGACAAGTTCTATGAAATCCTGCCGCGAAGTCGGCTCTCCTCCTTCCATGAATGACCATATGCAGTACTTGGCCGCCTTGGTCATTGCTGTCTTCCACTGTTCTGTGTTCATGTTGTGCGCTGTCGCAAACTTTAGTTGCTTGGCTTTGTCCGGATCTCCAAATGGGCACATAGGGCAGTAAAAGTTGCAGTAATGCGTCATGGAAAAAACGGCCGCCAAAGGGAGCTTTCGTCTCTGCGCCCTGTTGAGCGACTAGTTGGCAATGATCTTGAGCGCCCTGCCTGCTTCAAGTGGCATATTAATTAATTCAAGGTTCCTAAAAGAGAAAAACGGTAGCCAAATATTTAATATTTGTAAACTTTATCTCGCGATTAAGAGAAAAGTATAAGGTTACTAGCGAAAATTATATATAATTTACAAGCAATTAAATTACCTTCGGATATAAGAAAAAAATCGACTCTTTCTGAAAAACAAAAGAGATCAGATTTTTTGTTCAAGAACAAAAGCCTAAAGTTTTGCGTAGTTACCGAGAGGTCCAAGAGTCGGCGTGTTTGTGCGCAGCCACTCTAGGGTCTTGATGAACGAGCTGGCAGACTCGACTGTCGTGAGCACCGGAACTCCCATCTCGACTGCCTTTCTGCGTATCAGGTACTCGTCCTGCAGCATGCCGACGTATTTTTCAAGAGTCGAAGTCGCCGGTATGTTGATGATGAAATCCAGCTTGCGCTCGTAGAGCATGTCTGCGATGTTGGGCTTGCGTCCCGGCTCGCTTATCTTGTGCACCAGTTCCACGTCCTTGACGTTGTTGTTCTCCATGAACTCTGCCGTGTGCTCAGTCGCAAGGATCTTGTAGTTCATCGACGCAAGCATCGAGATCAGTGGTAGCAGTTTCTCTTTGTTCTTTTGCCCGCCGATTGTTATCAAGACAGAGCCTGAAAGCGGAAGCGAGTACCCAGCCGCCATGTACGCCTTTGACAGCGCGTCATAGAACGTGTTGCCAAAGCACGCGACTTCGCCAGTCGACTGCATCTCTACCCCAAGGACAATGTCCGAGCCTTCTAGCTGCATGAAAGAGAACTGCGGGACCTTGACCCCAAAGCCTGGAGCCTTGAGCCACATGTCCTTAGCCTTTGCCGGCAGCGGCTTGCCGAGCATCGCCTTTGCAGCGAGGTTGATGAGGTTGACGCCGGCAAACTTGGACACAAAGGGCATCGAGCGGGACGCCCTCACGTTTGCCTCGATGACTAGCACCTGCTCGTCCTTGACTAGGTACTGGATGTTCAACGGTCCCTTGACGCTTAGCGCCCTGCCTATCTTGACAGAATAATCGGTAATCGTCTCCATGATGTGCCTGTCAAGCCTCCACGGCGGTATGCTCATCATGGCGTCGCCAGAGTGTACGCCTGCGTTGTCGATGTGCTCGATTATCGCGCCGATGAGAACGTCCTTGCCGTCTGCTACTGCGTCGACTTCGACTTCCGCCGCGTCTTGCAGGAACTTGCTAATGACGACAGGGTGCTCTGGGTTGACATTCGTGGCGTCGGTCAGGAACCGTTCCAGCTGCTGCTCTGCCCATACCACCTTCATGGCCGCGCCGGAGAGCACGTACGACGGCCTGACGAGGACGGGATAGCCGACGGTCTCGGCAAACTCTTTGGCCTCTGCAAGGTGCGTGAACTGCCTCCACGCCGGCTGCTTTATTCCAAGCGTGTCGAGGAGCTGGCCGAACTTGGCGCGGTCCTCCGCCCTGTCAACGTCCTCGCTGCTCGTGCCGATTATCTTTATGCCGTTCTTGGCCAGTTTCGGAGTCAGGTTGTTTGCTGTCTGGCCGCCGACGCAGGTCACGATGCCAGTAGGGTGCTCCTTGTCGCAGATGTCAAGCACTCTCTCCAGCGTCAGCTCTTCAAAGTACAGCCTATCGCAGATGTCATAGTCCGTCGATACCGTTTCCGGGTTGCAGTTGATGACCGATATCTCCTTCACGCCGTTTTCCTTCAGGCCCCACACCATGTTGACAGTGCCCCAGTCAAACTCGACGCTGCTTCCTATCCTGTACGGGCCGGCGCCCAGGACTACCATCCTGCTCGTGTTATTTTTGACGTCCTTTACCACTACATCATCTTCATTGCCGCCGTAGGTGAGGTAGAGGTAGTTGGTCTTGGCCGGCCACTCTGCCGCAAGCGTGTCTATCTGCTTGACTGCCGGCTTTATCCCGAGTTTTTCACGCATTGCGCGCACCTGCATCTCATCGGTGCCAAGGCACCTGCCTATCTGCCTGTCGGAAAAGCCTATCTTCTTTGCGTCCCTGACCATTTCGCCGTCAAAGCTGCCTGCCTTTTTCAGCTTCTCCTCAGTGTCGACGATGTTCTTTATCTTTGTCAGGAACCACGGATCGATTGCCGACAGCTGGTAGATGCGCTCAATGCTCATACCTGCCTTCATGGCCCGGACGACGCTGTAGATTATCTCGTCGTTTGGCTGCAAAAGAGACTGCTCTATGCGCTCGATGTCGTCCTCTTGCACGTCGTTTCCGTTTGCGACGAGGCCGTCCTTGCCCGTGGCAGACATCCTTATCGCCTTTTGCAAGACTTCCTCAAAGTTGCGGCCAATCGCCATGACCTCGCCGACCGACTTCATGGCACTACCAAGCTTGCGCTTGGCAAGCTCGAACTTGCTGAAGTCCCACCGGGGCATCTTTAGCACACAATAGTCAAGCGACGGCTCGAAACATGCTGTTGTTACTTTGGTTATCCTGTTTAGTAGCTCTGGCAATGAATATCCAAGGCCGATTTTTGCCGCCATGTATGCAAGCGGGTATCCAGTGGCCTTGCTTGCGAGCGCCGATGACCTTGAAAGCCGGGCGTTTATCTCGATTGCAGTGTACTGCTCTGACTCGGGGTCAAGCGCGAACTGGATGTTGCACTCGCCGACGATGCCGCAGTAGCTCGTCCCCCTGATGGCCGCCGAACGCAGCATGTGATATTCATGGTTGTTGAGCGTTTGCGACGGCGCAATCACAATGTTGTCGCCAGTGTGCACGCGCATCGCAAGCACGTTTTCCATGTTGCAAACAATCACGCTGTTTCCGTGGTAGTCGCGCATCACCTCATATTCCACCTGCTTCCAGTGGCCAACGTATTTCTCGATTAGCACCTGGTGCACCATGCTAAGGTTCAGGCCGCGCTGCGCAATCTCTTGCAGCTCTATCTCGTTGTACGCGACTCCGCCCCCGCGCCCACCGAGCGTGTACGCGACTCTGATTATAACGGGGTATTCAAGATCTTTTGCCGCCTTTAACGCGTCCGGGATTGAATTGACGGCGTAGCTCTTGAGCACCGGCACGTCGCTTTTTGCCATCGCGTCCTTGAACTGCTGCCTGTCCTCTGTTACCTCGATGCCCTTTATCTGGGTCCCAAGCACGCGTATTCCGTACTTTTCAAGTATCCCCTGCTCGTGCAGCGCGACTCCGCAGTTGAGCGCGGTCTGGCCGCCGAACCCGAGCATTATCGAGTCGGGCTTTTCCTCTTTTATCACCTGTTCGACGTACTGCGTGTTTATCGGGACTGGGTACACCTTGTCTGCAAAGCGCGTGTCGGTCTGTATCGTGGCGATGTTAGGGTTTATGAGTACGCTCTTCACCCCTTCCTCTTCTAGGGCTTTGAGGCATTGCGAACCGGAGTAGTCGAATTTGCGGCCAGTTTTACTGGCTTTCGCCCGCTTCTCCGATTTTTATTGCCCCGCTTCCTAGCACGAGGACCTTCTTTATCGACTCATCTCTTGGCGACTTTTCTCCCCTCCTTTCTTTTTCTTGTTGTCGTTGTTGTTGCTGACTTCTTCTTTTTCATCTTTGGCTTTTCTTCCTCCTTCCTTGCCTTGACGCCGTCAGTGATTTTGCCGCCGGCGTCGATTATCTGCTTGAACCTGTCGAACACAAACATGCAGTCGTAAGGTCCCGGTGACGCCTCAGGATGGAACTGAACTGCTATCACCGGCTTGCTGGCGTGCTCGATTCCCTCCACCGTGTCGTCGTCGGCGTTTGCAAACCACACCTTGAATCCCGTGCCGTCAAGGCTCTTTGGGTCGACGCCATAGCCGTGGTTCTGGCTGGTGACGTACGACTGCATGTTGCGCAGGTCCACGCAGGGCTTGTTCTGTCCCCTGTGGCCGAATTTCAGCTTGTAAGTGTCAGCGCCTCCCGCAAGCGCGAGGATCTGGTTGCCAAGACATATCCCAAGCGTCGGAGTCGACGTCTTTATCAGTTTCGTCGCCGTCTTTATCGTGCTCGTGCAGACCTTGGGGTCGCCCGGTCCGTTGCTTATGACCACGCCTTTTGGACTGTACGACATTATCTGCTCGTACGGCGCGTCCCATGGCATACGCACCACGCGGTAGCCCGTGCGGATAATGTTGCGGATGATGCTGTATTTCGTGCCGGTGTCAAGGAGCACGACGCAGGGCTTGTCCTTGTCGCCGTACTCTTGTATCTTGGGCGTCGACACCTCAGGCATGAAATTGAGGCCCTCGTATTTCGCACCTGTCACCAGCTTTCTCATCCTTGCGTCGTCTACGGGTTCCTTGTCTGATACCGCTATTGCGCCCGTCATGACGCCGTGCACGCGCAGCTTTTTCGTCAGCTCGCGCGTATCGATGCCATAGATGCCGGGTATCTTTTGCTCGTACAGCCACTGGTCGAGGGTCTTGACGCAGCTCCAGTGGCTTGCGACATCTGACAAATCGTGAATCAAAAGGGCCTTGGCCTGTATGCTGTCTGACTCAAAGAACTTGGGCAGTCCATATTCATCCTTGACGTCAAAGCTCGGCACACCATAGTTGCCGACGAGGGGGTACGTCATGCAGAGTATCTGCCCCCGGTACGACGGGTCGGTCAGGGTCTCGGTGTAGCCCACCATGCCCGTATTGAAAACGACTTCGCCCGTAATCTCTGACGGATAGCCAAAACCTGTCCCGGCAAAAACAGTGCCGTCTTCAAGCATCAGTTTGGCCGCATAGCCTGTGTAGGTCTGTTGAAGTGTCGGAATTTTTTGACCCTCACCAACTGTTTAGATATGGATATTTTAGGTTTTGCTTTGCACGGCGTGCGCCTCTGGAGCGATCTTTGCTCCAAACCCTCCTTGATCAAGTCGGTATCATCTCGCGGTGCCGGTACACAACGTGGATGATGTATCTGTGTTATAGATCTTTATCTGAAAAACCTTTTTCCAGCCGCTCCATGATCAGTTTTGCGGCGTCTTGCCCAAACAGTACATCGATCACCCCGTGAATTTCTTTTAGAAAATAAGACTTGTTGCTGGACAGGTCTATTCCGCGCCGCTTCATCT
Organism: Nitrososphaera sp.; assembly: GCA_036378195.1. Lineage (GTDB taxonomy): Archaea > Thermoproteota > Nitrososphaeria > Nitrososphaerales > Nitrososphaeraceae > Nitrososphaera. The sequence goes on along the minus strand of DASUXB010000177.1, from coordinate 9,511 downwards.
CATCGACCAGCACATCTGTCACTGCCCTGCCGACTAGGCTTTCCAGCTTTGCCAAAGCCTCTTTCAGCTTTCTGGCGGTTATCGGCTCTTGGCCTGTGTTGTACGCAAGCACATGCAAATCCAGGATGACATTGTGGGTCTGGACAATCTGCCTTTCTCGCGGTCAAACGGGGAGGTTCCCATGAGCGATTTTGGAAACAGGCAGAGCGTCGTTACGGTCTGCATCCTGATGTCCTGCCACCAGGATTCTATCATGAAGCATTCGTCAAAGTGCTTGTTACCAAACAGGCGTCCCGTCGCGTCGCCCACGTACCTCACTTTCATGTCTTTCTTCTTGCCAAGCATCCTTTCAAGTTCTTGTCCAACCTTTTTGTACAGAGTCAGGTCGTGCCTTAGCGCGGCGTCGTAGAATGGGGCAAAGTCTATAACCATCAGGTTTCCCGCCTTGACATTTTGTTCGTAATTTGTGATGCGAGAAGACATCGCCTTAAAGTATTCCCTGTCTGCTGCGCGCACCGTGCCATAAATGCACAGCTGGCCGCCTTTCAGGCCCCGTTGATGAAGCGTATTATTTCGTCATCGCGCTGCAGCTCGTCATCGTAAAAGAGCGCCATGTGCTTGCACTCTTGAAAGGCAAAAGACATGCTTTGTGTTTGCAAGAAACAAAAGTAGGGTAGAAAAACTTGCTGGTGTCTCTCTATGCTGACACACGCGCACACACACAAGCTTGCCGTTCTCCGCCGCGCCAAGCCGCGTGGGTCCTGCGGAACCGGCGACGGCAAAGGTAATATTGCATAGCCGCCAACGTTCTGGTAACCAATGGCAAACTGTTCCATATGCGGCTCGCGCTTTGCAGAAAAAAAGTGCTATTTTTGCCAGAACAAAATCTGCACCTCATGCATCGTCCCGACTGATGTGACTGGGAGCGGCACCACGGTAAAGTGCGTGACGTGCGACCGCAAAGGAATAAAAAAGATCAGCCTCGCCGCGGTGCTCAAGCGCAACAAGTTCCTCCTCGGCGTCATCTTTGGATACTGGATATTCACGATATTCCCATTGCCGTTCCTGCAGCTGGGAGGCTACGAAGCAAGCGCCATAGTTATCCAACCTGTGCTCTATACGACTGCGATCCTCACAATACCGTTCGTATTCATGATTATTGCCTGGCAAAAGCTGGCGCCAAAGGAAAACTAGCTGCTAGCTAGAAGAAAACATCTCTTTTGCCACGAGGTCTGTAAATTCCGTAGTGGACAGGCCTCCTCCGATGTCCTTGGTCTTTTTGCCCTGCTTTAGCAGGCTGACGATGGCTTCCTCTATGCGGGCGCCCTGCTCTGCCGTCTTTTTGTCCTTGTGCCTGTCTGCAAGCCATTCCAACATCATCTTGGCGGAGAGCAGTATCGACGACGGGTTTGCGGCATTTTTCCCGGCAATGTCAAACGCCGCGCCGTGGACAGGCTCAAAGAGCGCAAAGCCTTCGCCGATGTTCGCCGCCGGGCCCATGCCGAGCCCGCCTACCACCTGCGCGGCCTCGTCGGACAGGATGTCGCCAAAGAGGTTGGTGGTGACGATTACATCAAACTCTTCCGGGTTGCGGATGAGGTTCATCGATGCCGCGTCGACATAGAGCTCGCTGTACTGTATCTTGGGATATTTCTTGGCTACTTCTCTGCATACTGACGCAAAGAGCCCGTCGCCCTTGCGCATCACGTTTGCCTTGTGCACCGCGACCACCTTTCGCTTGTTGTCGCGAATCGTCGCCGTCTTGAACGCATACTCTGCTATCCTCCTTGACGCCTTTTCGGAGGTTATCCTGAGGGCGACCACCGTGCCCGGGTCGGCGTTGAACTCCCATCCGAGATAGACGTCTTCTGTGTTTTCCCTCACAGTCACCATGTCCACCCTTGGAGAAAGCGCTTGGATGTTTGGGTACGATTTGGCCGGCCTGACGTTTGCATAAAGGTCAAACATGCGCCTGAGGACTATGATGACATCGGCAGCGCTTTCGCCCACAGGCCCCTTCAGGCACGCCTGTGATTTCTTGATGGTGTCGACTGAAAACTCGGGGAGCGCCTTTCCGTGCTTGGCAAGGGCCGCATCGCCTGCCTCGACCTCGTTTATTGTGAATTTCGTAGATGTGTTGTCGCTTATCGCTTCAAGGATCTTTTTAGCAGCAGCAGTCTGTTCTGGCCCTATTCCGTCCCCTCTGATGAGCGAAATGACGTACCTTGCCAACTATAGATCTCATGTCTGGTGGTGGGGAGGTGCTTATATTAGCTCTTGGAATAGAGCATTTTTTTCAGAAGTACCTTGTTGATTGCGTCCATCATTGCCTCCACGGACGCGACGACAATGTCCTCGTTGGCTTTTCTTGCAGAGACGATGTTGCCGTTCTTGTCCTCAACCTTGACCGACACCTCTGCAAGCGCGTCCGAGCCTCCAGAAATGGAGTCGAGCTTGTACTCGCGTATCTTGATGCTTGCGACGTCCGATGCTATTTTTTGTATTGCCTTCAATGCCGCGTCCACCGGGCCTACACCCGTGTCCGACGCGATTAGATCTTTGCCCTCCGCATTGAGCCTAATGACTGCCGTCGGTATGGTGTGCATACCGGTAAATATTTGAAAGTCGTAGAGCTTGAATCGCTCCTCAAACTGTGAGTTGTGCATCACCTCGCCGGCGATGTTAAGCAAGTCGGCAGTCGTGACTGCCCTGCCCTTGTCGGCGATGTCTTTTTGCTTTTCCACGATTATCTTCAATTGATCTTCTGACGGGTTTATGCCAAATTCCTCAAGCATCGCCCTGATGCCGTGCGCGCCGGCGTGCTTGCCTGCCTGGAGCCAGCGCTTTCTCCCAACAAGCTCCGGGCTGATGGGCTCGTAGGTAAGCGGGTTGTTGAGGACGCCATGGGTGTGGATTCCTGACTCGTGGCCAAAGGCATTCTCGCCGATTATCGCCTTGTTTGGCTGGACGATTATTCCCATCGTGTTGGAGACGAACTTGGAAGTCTCGTAGAGCAACTGCGTCTTGATGTTGTGCTCTTTTTTATAGAGGCACTGGAGCGCCATGACAAACTCTTCGAGCGACGCGTTGCCCGCCCGCTCGCCAAGGCCGTTTATCGTGACGTGCGCGCAAGCAGCGCCGGCGTTGATGCCTGCTATCGAGTTTGCTACCGCAAGCCCAAAGTCGTCGTGGCAGTGCATACTTATTGGAAGCCGCGTCGCTTGGTTGACCTCCTTGACAAGCTCGGTGATGTACTGCGGCGTCGAATATCCCACGGTGTCGGGTATGTCGACCCTGTCGGCTCCCGCCTGCGCTACTGCGCTGAACACCTTTATCAAAAACGCCCTGTCTGATCTGGTGGCGTCTTCTGCTGAAAATTCCACTCTGAGGCCGTGCTTTTTGGTGTACTCGACTGCGTGCACCGCTCTTTCAAGCACCTGCTCGCGGGTCATCTTTAACTTGTACTGCATGTGTATGTCGGAAGTCGCGATGAATGTGTGCACGTACTTCAAGTCGCACTTTATGGCCGCATCAATGTCTGCGTCGACTGCGCGCGCAAGGCCGCAGACCTCTGCCTTTAGCCCCGAGTTTGCTATCGTCTTGACCGCGTACATTTCGCCTGTCGATACCACCGGGAACCCTGCCTCGATTGCGTCCACCCCAAGCTCGTCGAGTTTCTGGGCAATGTGCACTTTTTGCTCCGGAGTGACTGTCACGCCCGGCGACTGCTCGCCATCGCGAAGTGTCGTGTCGAAAATCCTTACTTTTTGCGCGCCGCTCAAAGTTCAACCCCTCTTGGCAATGCCGATACGCCTGTCCTTGCCAGCTGCGTTATTCCGTATTGGTCGACCAGATTCTTAAAGGCATCTATCTTGTCAGGGGTGCCTGTTATCTCTACTGTTATCGTCTCCTTGCCGATGTCGAGTATGTTGCCCCTGAAAATGTTGGCATAGTTCATTATCTCGCTCCTAGTCGTCGGGTCGACTGCCTTCATCTTTATCAGCGCTAGCTCGCGGTACACTGTCTTGTCAGTGTCGAGGACCTTGACCTCGACCACGTCTATTAGCTTTCTCAACTGCTTGACAAGCTGGTCAAGCGTCTTTTCGTCACTGTTGGTGGTTATTGTCATGCGGGAAAGGTCCTGCTGCTCGGTCGTGCCCACGGTTATCGACTCGATGTTAAAGTTGCGCGCCCTGAAAAGGTTCGTCACGCGGAATAGGACGCCGGGCTTGTTCTCGACTATTGCTGACACGATGTAGAGCTCGTTGTTGTTCTCCATGTGTTCTTCTAGCCTCCTGTTATCATGTCCTTGAGGCTTGAACCCGGCGCCACGAACGGGTACACGTCCTCGTCAGGGTCGATCGGTATGTCGATTACGGTCGCCACGTCGCTTTTTATCGCGGTCTTGATTGCCTTTTCAAGCTCTGCCATCGACTGGGCGCGGATGCCCTGCGCGCCGTACGCCTCTGCCACCTTGACATAGTCGGGGCACTGGTGCTGGTGCACGCCGCTGTACCTGCGGTTGTAGAACGTGCGCTGCCACTGCGCCACCATGCCGAGCATATAGTTGTTCATGAGAAATACAATGACCGGCAGCTTTTCAATCACCGACACTGCAAGCGAGTTTTCGGTCATGTTGAACGAGCCGTCGCCGGCAATGTCTACCACCGGCACCTCTGGCCTTGCCGCCTTGGCTCCTATCGACGCCGGAAATCCAAAGCCCATCGTGCCAAGCCCGGTCGAGCTAAAGAACGTGCCGGGCGCTATCACGTCAAAGTGGAGCGAGGCCCACATCTGGCACTGGCCTACCTCGGTTGTCACTATGCCCTGCGCTGGCAAAAGCTCGCGCAACTTTTTGAGCGACTTTTTGGCAGTTATCTCGCGGGGGTAGTCCTTGAGGTTCTCTGCGAAATACTGTACAAGCTCCTTTCTGCGCTTGAGCCAGGGGTTCTCCGGGTCTCTCTTTGTCACCTTTTTCGTAAGCAGTTTTACCAGCGTGCGGAGCGACGATTTCACGTCGCCCACTATCGCCACGTCGACCGACTTGTTCTTGCCAATCTCTGCCGGGTCGATGTCCATGTGGATGATGCTCATGCCCTTGCCAAACTCGTCAAAGCGGCCCACCGACCTGTCGGAGAACCTAGACCCGACTGCAATTATGCAGTCTGCCTCTATGATTATCTTGTTTGCCTCTGCGTGGCCATGCATACCTATCGGGCCCATCGCAAGCGGGTGGTTCTCGGGGAACGCGCCCTTGCCCTTGAACGTAGTCACCACGGGTATCATGAGGAGCTCTGCAAGCGTCTGGAGCTCGGCAAACGCGCCAGAGAGTATGACGCCGCCACCGGCCAAGATGATTGGGCGCTCGGCCTTCAAGATGAGCTCCGCGGCTTTTCCAACCTCTGAAAGGTCTGCATCCACCACGGGGTTGTAGCCTCTCACTTTGATGAGATCGGGAAACTTCATGTCCGCGCTCTGCTGCTGCACGTCTTTTGGAATGTCGATAAGCACCGGTCCCGGCCTCCCGCTCTCGGCGATGTAGAACGACTTTTTGACCATCTCGGGGATCTCGCCGGGCATCCTTGGCTGGAAAGAGTATTTCGTGCAGGGGTTTGCAATGCCGATGATGTCTGTTTCCTGAAAAGCGTCCTTGCCTATCATTGGAAGCGCCACTTGGCCCGTCACTGCCACCATTGGTATGGAATCGGCGTGGGCGGTGGCAAGGCCGGTGATGATGTTGGTGGCTCCCGGGCCGGAGGTGGCAAAGCACACGCCGGATTTTCTCTTTATCCTGGCATAGCCGTCTGCCATGTGCGCGGCGGACTGCTCGTGCCTGACGAGTATGTGGCGGAGGTTTGCGCCTACGAGCGCGTCGTATATCGGAAGATTTGCCCCGCCGGGAAGTCCAAAGACTACGTCTACGCCCTCCTTCTCAAGGGCATGGATCAACGCTTTTGCGCCGGTCATTTCAACCATTTTTTACATTATCACCATGATTTTTGAAGACAAATGCCCGCTGGTCAGCAGAGATTTGTCTAGGCAAGTAGCAGCAGGACCAGAATCTTAACTTTGTGCCTAGAACATTCGCTGCCTGTGTGGGGCATCCAGAATGGATTGTAGTGATATAATTTATAAAGTTTTGTGCTCTAACTGCCAACGAACATTATATTGTCCGTGACGAATTCCGCTAAAATCAGGGACCTGATTTACAAATATTTCCAGATAGCCAAGAGCAAGGAGATAGAGGGATTGCCTGACTTTTTCGCCGAGCGGTTTACAAAGTTTGGCGACTCGCCGCCGTACGACCTGCGCGACATCGACAGGGCGCTAATGTTGGAACAGTTGCAGTTTGCAAGCATCTCTGACTATGACTTCAAGATAAACGACCTAAAGATTGAGCTAGTGGGCGACGATGCCGCTGTCGCGACGTTTGCGCTTGAAAGCACCGGGATCATAGTCGACGATTACAGTTTCCGCGGGACTGCAATCAACAACAAGTCGCGCGTCACAATCGTGCTCCAAAAGGACAAAAAGAGCGGCGGGTGGAAGATGCTCCACCAGCACTTTTCAAAGATGCCGGGTTAGTCAGTCAAAGTCCGCCGATCTGCTTATCGCCTTGACTACCTTTTGCGGCTCTTTTGTCTTGGCTTTTTCGCGCTCGCGCAGGAATATGTCATACGCCTCCTTGACGTCTGCCTTGCCGTGCACGATTGCCTTGACTGCCTTTACCATGGCAACGGGGTAGTCTGACTGCCAGATGTTCCTGCCCATGTCCACTCCTGATGCACCGTGCGTGACAGAGTCGTGCGCGAGTTTCAGTGCGTCCATCTCTGGAAGCTTTTTTCCTCCTGCCACGACCAGCGGCACTGGGCACGCCTCGACGACCTTTTCAAAGTTGTCGCAATAGTACGTCTTGACCACATGCGCGCCAAGCTCTGCCGCGACCCTGCACGCAAGTCCGAGGTAGCGGGCGTCGCGGCCCATCTCCTTTCCTACCGCGGTGACTGCAAGCACCGGGATGCCGTATTTCTCTCCCTCGTCGACGAGCCTGCCAAGGCTTGCCAATGTTTGATGTTCATATTTGCTCCCGACAAATATTGAAAGCGCAAGGCACGACACGTTCATCCTTATTGCTTCCTCGATGGAGGTCGTTATCGTCTCCTTCGACAGGTCCTCGCCGACGATGCTCGTCCCGCCGGAGACGCGGAGCACTATCGGTATGTCACGCTCTGCGGGGACGCAGTTGCGCAGAATGCCGCGGGTAAGCATGAGAGAATCGGCGTACGGGAGAAGCGGGGCTATTGTCTCGGTGGCGTTTTCCAGTCGCTCTGTTGGGCCAAGGAAATAGCCGTGGTCGACTGCAAGCATGAGGCAGCGGCCGTCTTGAGGGCGGATTATCTTTGAAAGGCGGTTTTTCATTCCCCAGTCCATTTACTATCGGCGGGCAATGGCTGTTTTTATTATTTATATATTCCCCGTGGTCACGATGACCTTCATCGCGTCCTTGGCCTCGTGCGCGCATTTTATCGCCTCTGACGCGTCGTTGATGTCAAAACGATGCGTGATGAGAGACGCAATGTCTATGCGCTTTTCGGCCATCAGTTTTATCGCCTGGTTAGTCTCGACCTCTGATGCAGCATAACTTGGGATGAGCGAATGTTCATTTGAGTACAGCTTGCTCATGTCGTACGACACTGCCGAACCCTTGGAAGGCACGCCAAACATCACTATCTTGCCGGCGCGCCTTGTCATGTCAAACGACTGCAAGAGCGCCTTTGTGCTGCCGGTTGCGACTATTGCAACGTCGACCCCCCGCCCGTCAGTTTGCTCTTTGATTTTCTGGGTAAAATCGGGAACTGCAATAGAGTTGAATATCTCAACGCCATATTTCTTGGCAAAGCCAAGCCTGAAATCGTTGATGTCGGAAACAAACACCCTGCCCGCGCCAAATGCCTTTGCCAAGATGACGTGCATCAGACCAGCTGGGCCGGCGCCAAGCACCGCGACGTCGTCGCCGTGCTGGAAATTGCACTTGTTCCACGCCCTGATGCAGCAAGCCAATGGCTCAACGAGCGACGCCTCGTCAAACGTCATGCCTGCTGGAAGTTTTATCAGGCCGCCCCTCGACACGTTCCACTCGGGCACCAGAAACTGCTCTGCAAGGCCGCAGGGCGAAATGTTGCTCTTCTGGTACTCGGGGCACATGGTATAGTCGCCGTGCAGGCAATAGTGGCAGGAGTAGCACGGCACGTGGTGGTGTATAAAGACGCGGTCGCCGGGCGCAAAGCCCCTTGTGTTCTTGCCGACTGCAACCACCTCGCCGGCCGGCTCGTGGCCAAGTCTGCCTGACGCCATGCCATACTCACCGTAGACCTTCTCAAGGTCCGAGCCGCAGAGGCCGCAGGCGCGCATCCGCACTAGCACGTCGCCCTCACCTACAATCTCTGGAGTCTTTATCTCGTCGACTGAAACGGCGCTGTGGCCCTTTACAAAAACCGCCTTCATGCCTTTTGGGAATACGCCGGCGGTCTATAAATAGCGTTTGAATCAGGCAAGTTTGCAGCAAAAACAAAAAAATCTTAAGAAAGAAAAAAAGTTAGGAGAGGGGGTTTATCTCCCTGATTGTAAAGTCCGAGTACGCCATCGTCCCGAATTCGTGCCTTGCGTAGACGGAAAGCATGGGCTTCTTCGACTCGCTGCTGGCGTTTATGAACGAGTGTATTAGAGGCAGCGCAGGATTCACGCCGGACCTGCAGGCGCCGTGGCCGTCGCCAAAGTTCTTGCCGTTATCTATGAATTCTGTCACCTTTTGCCAGTTGCCGCCGTTTACGCCGCCGGTCGTGTCGCGGTACAGCTCTAGCTTTACCTTCGTTCCTCCGTCCATGTTGCGAAGGATGTACTTGAAGCCTACCCACGTGTTTCTTGGAAGGTCGCCTGACGGCCTCTGGTCTGCCGCGCCCGCATAGCCGTTGTCTAGATGATGTGCCGTTTCTTTTTCAAACGACCAGTCGCCATTGATGTTCACCAGGCCGCCGTAGCCCCTGTCATCGCAGAGGTTCACTTCTTCGTTGGCGTTCGTGCCATGGTTTGTGCGCGCAAACACCTGGAGGCCGGAATAATCCACGACCTGTGTCTCGCTTATCCTCTTGACGTACATCGTTATTTCCAGGTTCTCTGACCATTCTCTTACCTTGGCAGGATCGTGGACATACATCCTGACGGTGTCGCCTGACGCGGTCAACGTGCCCTTGCCATCGATTGCATACCTTCCTTCTCCATGTGCGGTATCAAACCATCTGTCGTCAGGGTCTATCGCATTGCCGATTGTCCGTGCGTGCCCGTTGTCCCAGCTCGACGACCACTCTATTCCTCCTGCGGCTGTCGGGTTTAGCTTTGTGATGCCAAACTTGTCTTTAGAAGTCGTGGGGCCTGGTATTATTACCGGAGGTGGTGTCGTGGCCGGCTTGGAGACCTTTACCGAAATGGCAAACACCTGCTGGTTTCCGGCGTT
>DASUXB010000176.1:0-3532 GCA_036378195.1 Nitrososphaera sp. | reverse complement strand
CTGCAAGGTTCCTGCCATGCATTTAAGCGATGCCCAGAATCGGCAAAGGACGTAAGCCTTAAGTAAAGCGTAGAGCTACCAAATCCATGCCAGCGCCTGTTTTTGTCAATCCGGCATTCATACAGTCGCTTTTTGACACACCGCAGAGCTCCGCCTTGTTAAGCCAGATCCAGATGGACGACATGTCGCTCATCGCAGTCGGGCTCGTCATCGGGCTGATAATCATAGTCGTCGTGGTGTTGATGTCGATGGTCGGCGGCCTGCACGTGTTTGATTAGTACAAAAAACAACAATAAGTCAGGGCGCGCCCGATTCGGAATGGTAACTCTCTATCTGGATTGTGGCGTGGGTTATCCGAAAGCGCTTTTCAAGCAGCGAGTTTATCTCTTGCAGTATCGCGCTTGACCTGCCAATGTCTATCACGACTACGTGAGCAGATAGGGCATTGATGCCCGACGTTATTGTCCATATGTGCATGTCAAATATCCCCGTCACTCCTCTCACTTGGAGTATCGCGCTCTTTACTTCCTCGTACGATATGTTGCTCGGCACTCCTTCCATCAGGATGTGGACCGACTTTTTGAGAAGCGACCACGTCCTTGGGAGTATGAACACGGCAAGGCCGATGCTTACTATCGGGTCTGCAAGGCGGAACCCCGTCGCCATTATTACCGCGCCAGCGGCAATCACGCCAATCGACCCCAGCGTGTCAGAAAGGAGCTCCAGGCGCGCCCCTTCGATGTTCAGGCTTTTTTCTTCTTCCTTCTCTTCTTCCTCGTGGTCGTGCTCATGCTCGTGAGCGCCGTGATTGTGGCGACCACCAATCAGCCGCATCCCTGCCAGGTTGACTGCAAGGCCGATAGCGGCCACTATGGTCATCGATAAACTCTGGACTTCTGGAGGCTCAAATATGCGCCTGTAGGCTTCGTACAGGATGTACACCGACAAGAGCACCAGCACCACGCCGTTTGCAAGCGAGGCAAGTATCTCCATCCTGTAAAAGCCGTACGTCCTCTGCGGGGTGGCCGGCCTGCGGGCGTAGCTGATGGCAAAGAGCGCAAGGGTCAGGCCGCCGACGTCGGTGAGCATGTGGCCCGCGTCTGCTAGCAGCGCTAGGCTGTTGGTGAGAAGGCCCCCGACAACTTCGGCAGCGAGGTAGCCAGAAGTCAGCACAAGCACTATCTTGAGCTTTTTCATCCGCTCCAGCGCCAGCTTGTTCCTCCTTTCCTCCTGTGTCATTGCAGATTTTTCACTGTTTTTTTTGCCTGCAGGTGTGTATGTATGTGTACCGCGGCTCGGAGAAATAGGGAGTACTGTCTATTATTATTTCAAGAGCGCAAGCTCTGCCCTTGTAGCCATCCTCTGCCCTATTATCGCTCCAAAGACACCCATTGCCGCGGCCGGGACTGCCACCAGCGGGAACACCGCCGGCACCATGTCAAAGTATATGAGCCCTGTGAGGCTTGCCCACACGGCCCTTTCCGGCATTACTATCTTGTTAAAGGTGTGCGTTATCAGCGGATAATAGAGCACGAAAAACGCAAGGCCCGCGATTATCCCTGCCGCAAATATCGCGCCTTTTGACTTCCAGTGCGACAGCATGGCGTCCGCCGCGACGAGTGGGATCATTATGGATATGTAGAACGGGATGGTGGGCCAGAGAGCCTCGTTGGGGACTATGGACGTCAGCGCGCAGACAAACACGAACGCGCCAGCAAGCGCGGAAACGACGCCAAACCTCCTGTTTGCAAGGCTGGACGTTGCGACGATGATTGCGGCAGTTATCAGCGGAAAGCCGAGCATGGCTACCAGCGCGCCTGCCCACGGCTGCGGGTTGAAATGGAAAAAGCCAGTGTCGGAGAACGGGAGTGAGAACATGTCGATAGAGCCGGCAGCTGCAAGCCAGACGGGCAGCATGCCGAGCACCAGAAGGGCCCTTGGAAGCGATTTGCTCTCCACCTTTGGCCACGCATAGATGATGCCTATCATGGCGCCGATTCCGCTTGTCACCATGCCACTTACAAGGACGGCGTGGGGCGGGCTGAGCAGACCGTCAAGGCCAAAGAGCGAGTGCCACCAGAAATCCACCGGGCCGGCGACCAGCAAGAGCGTGACCCCCGCGATTGCAAGCCTGGCTGGCCAGTCTATTTTTTTGGCGGCGCGGGAAGCCGACAGCACCAGCACGGCTCCAAATACAGCCGTCCCCGCGCCCGAGTAGAGAACCGCATGGGGAGGAGAGAAGAACGTCTCGGGCTTGTTCAGCAGGTGGTTCGTGACGTCCCACGTGCCTCCGGATATCGCCATGAGGACTCCGAGCGTGAGGATGATGTACCCAGCAGAGAGCCTCTGCGTCGGCTCGGAGATGAGCGTCCCGCGCTGGAAATAGTTCAATGCCTGTAATATTCATGCATGTACAATTTTAAGCCTTTGTCACCACGTTGACGGAGTAGACGCCTACGTACTCGTTCTGCTGGTCAAGCGTCCCGCTAGAAGGCCAGTGCGCTTGGTCGCCGTTGTGCGGAAAGCCGACTGCCTTTACGAAAAACACGAACCTGCCCTCCTGCGCAGGCTTGACTGACAGCACCATGTTAAACGACTCGCCCTTTTGCCACGGGCTGCTGTATATTTCGACAGACGGGTACTGCGCATTTACCTTCTGGGCTGTGCCTGCATACCCTGAACCTACGGGAGTTCCTACCGCGATAAAAGCGGCTGACTGCTTGAAGTTTTCCTCCTGCATGGTCACGACGCCATTAGTGCTTGTTGCGTTTGGAAACGCGACGGACACTATCTGCCTGTCGGCGTGGTCGCCTTGGTTCGTGGCGTTGACCCGCAGCGCAAAACTCTGGCCAAGCTCTATCGTGCTATTGGAAACAGAGACGTCAGTTACTACCGGCTCTGGCTTCGGAGGCGTCAGCGCCGGGACGTACGCGCCGGGCAGGACGAGCACCGTTACAGCAAAGTAGGCGACTGCCGCTCCAATGGCAACGCCTGCGATGACTGTGCCCTTGTTGTTCAAGACAGCGTGCATTAGCGGATGCACCGTTTAAATTTCTTGTCAGGGATTGCTCATGCATGGATGACGCCTGCGACTCTCGCACGCACGCTTACCGCAACGGCAAGACGTTTGAGCAGTGCCGGCAGGAGGCAAGGGGCGTCGCCGGCATCCTTGAAGGCGAGATAGCGCAGTCAGGCGCGGTGCAGTGGTCGCGCGTGCTTGAAGCGGCGGGCCACGACGAAATAGTCTACAAGCTGGCGCTGAAATACCTGCGTGAAAAAGGTTTTGACATAGGCGACTTTCGTGCGCCGCGAGTGAAGCAAAAGGAATGAAGGTCCGTGTCTATTTCTGCAGAGAGGCCGTCGGCGTCGAGCTTCTCGACGAAAGGATAAGTCGGCAGGCTCTTTCGACCATCTACGACCTCGTGTGGGAGCACGAGCTGAAAAACATCATTACCACCGGCAGGATTTGGCTGCGCTTCCGGGAGAGCGAAAAACCGTTTGGCCACCCGCTGAAGGAAAAGAGGCCGCACGC
>DASUXB010000175.1:0-4628 GCA_036378195.1 Nitrososphaera sp. | reverse complement strand
ACTACATATGGAAGGCATCGCACGCGCAGGGCGACTTTATCGAGCCTCGGGAACTGATCAAGATGGCGACTGCAAATGCGGCCAAGATGCTTGGCCTTGACAGCGGCTGGATAGCACCCGGCAGAGTAGCGGATCTTCTGTTCATCGACAAGAGGCACGCCGACCTCTATCCCGTGCACGATCCGTACGCGGCCATAGTGCACAGAGCTAGCAAGGACGCGGTGCGCGCCGTGATGGCCGCCGGTAGGCTCGTTTCAGGAGGATTGTTATCATGAAAGTCACGATAAGCGCCGCGATGACGATTGACGGCAAGATAGCGACGGCCTTGGGCGACTCTACAATCTCGTCAAAGGAAGACCTGAAAAGGGTCCACAGGCTTCGTGCCGGCTCTGACGCAGTAGTGGTAGGAATATCGACGGTGCTTGCCGACGACCCGCAGCTGACAGTCCGGCTTGCCAGGGGCAGAAACCCGGTACGCGTGATTGTAGACAGCAAGGGCAGGATACCAAGTGACTCGCAGCTATTGCGCACAGCGCGAGAAGTCAGGACGCTGGTTGCCGCAAGCGCGCAGGCAAGCGCGGCCGATATCGAGAGGATAAGGCAAGCCGGCGCCGAGGTTATAGTAGCAGGCGACAAAACAGTCGATATCAAGACACTCTTTTCTAAACTTGAAAAGAAGATGGGATTCAAGAAAATCTTGGTGGAAGGCGGGGGCGAGCTCAACTGGTCTGTTCTAAGCCTCGGCCTTGCAGACGAGCTGATACTGACTATAGCGCCAAGGGTCGCCGGCGGCCGGCTTGCCACCACGCTCGTTGAAGGCGACGGCTATGACGCTATATCGCAAGGCCCGAAATTCCGCCTTGTACGCATGCAAAAGACGAGGGTCGGCGAGCTTGTCCTCTTTTTTTACAGGGCAGGTAAAAATCCATAGCACTTTTTAACATGCGCCTGCACTGAAAACCGGATGCCCAGGTTCCACATAGGTCAGGCCGGCGACGACGACAACAACAGCAGCAAGTTTGAGATTGATGTCGCGTCGCTCACAAAGCATGCCCTCATCCTCGGCGCCACTGGCTCTGGCAAGACCGTGCTCTCAAAGGTGCTCGTAGAGGAAGCCGCGTTGCAGGGCATCCCGACCTTTGCCATCGACCCCAAGGGCGACATCGGCAACCTTGCGTTCAAGTCTCCGACTTTTGATTTCTCGAAATGGTCTGAAAAAGAGGCCGACGCGCTGAAAATAGACGGGACAGAGTACGCCAAGAGCCTGCAAAAGGCATACTCTGACCGGATGAAAGAATTTGCAGTCAGGCCGGACGCACCGGCGGAATTTGCAAAAACCGTCACGGTGCGGATATTCACGCCAAAATCGTCTGCCGGCCTGCCGGTAGGCATCTCGCCTGACCTCTCTGCTCCAAAGGATTTTTCAAAGCTCTTGCAGAGCGACGTGTCGGCCGCTGCCGACCTTCTCGACCTCACCTCGCACAACCTGCTCAGGCTTGCCGGCTATGGCGAGGGCGACAGAAAAGAGATAACCTTCGTTTCCGCTCTTCTAGAGGACGCCTGGAAGTCCGGCCAGTCAATCACGGTAAAGGACCTGATAAGGAGGATAGAGAGCCCGCCAATCAGCATGGTGGGCTCGCTCCACGTTTCCGACGTACTTGGAGACAAGGACCGGCGCAAGCTTGCCACCCGGATAAACCTGCTGATCTCAGACCCCAAGCTGCGCTCGTGGTCGGCGGCAGAATCTCTTGACTTTTCCAAGCTGATGAAGGGCTCATCCATAAACGTGCTTGACCTGCGCAACATCCAGTCAGAGCAGGAAAAGCACCTGTTTGTAGAGCTGGTGCTCCAGCAGCTGTTCCAGTGGCTGATAAAGCAGGGAAGCGCCCAGACGCTGCGCTACCTCCTGTATTTTGACGAGATAGCAGGCTATTGCCCGCCCGTCAGGGAGCCTCCGTCCAAAAAGCTCCTGCTCTTGCTGATAAAGCAGGCAAGGGCGTTTGGCCTTGGGCTACTGCTCGCAAGCCAGAACGCGGTCGACCTCGACTACAAGGTGATTTCAAACGCCAACGTGCGGTTCATAGGCAGGCTTGGTGCGCAGCGCGACATACAGCGCGTAAGTGTCGGGCTGGAGCTGGACTCGTTTGCAGAAAAAGAGATCTCGCGGCTAAAGGCCGGCGAATTTTTCTGCAACACGTTTGACCCCAAGTTCCGAGGCGTGATAAAGTCAAGGTGGACGCTCACCTACCACCGCGGGCCCCTTGAGAATGGCGAGATAGCCGAGCTTATGGGGGAAATGAAAGAGGAGGCTAGGCCGGCGGTGCAAGAAACAGCAGTAGAGGAGGCCGAGACTAAAGTTGAAACAACAGCAGAAGATCCTGCGGCAGCAAAAAAAGAAGAAGAACAGCTTTCCGCCGCGATGCCAGAGCAGCAAGAAACAACCCGCAACGATGCCCTGACAGCAAGCGAGCATTCGACGTTCATGCAGCTGGAGAAAAAATTCGAGCCAAAGGACCTGCAAAGCTTTGCCAAGCTCGGCAACAATGTCAGGTCAATAAAGGTCCTGTCGGCAGAGCAGGAGGAGGTCTTTCACCCCGTCTTTGAGCTGAGCGCGTCCGTCTTTGAAAAGGGCTTTGCCAAGCAGTCGCTTGACAAGCTGCAAGAGCTTGCCGCGTTTGACGGCCAGCTGGTTTCTCTCCCGGCGCACACGCTCGTGCCGCAGAGGGCGGTCCCTGCGGAGGCAAGGCGCGAGGTGGAAAAATGGAAGGGTGAGCTTGAAAAGAGGACAGCGACCCTCAGGACGGACCTTCAGGCCAAGTTTGACGTCATCATGGAGGAAAAGAGGATAGAGCGCCTTGCAGAAAAGCAGTCAAGGCCAAGGGCCAAGATGGCCGACATCGACGCAAGCGTCGCCCGGCTGCAGGAGGCGCTAAATGCCGAGCTTGACTCGGTAAAGGAACAGGAAAGGTTGCACAGGCAGCTAAAGAAGGAAAAGGCCAAAAAATCGAGGTTAATAGCCGTAGAGAACCGGATAGAGACGAAAAAGCAAAAGGCAGTCACCACGAGGCGCAAGATAGAACAGCTGCACACGGACAGGCAAGCCCTTGAGGACAAGCTCGCCGAGATGGAGCAAGAGGAGAACGACAAATTCCATGACGCGCTTGCGCAGGTCAAGAGCAAGTCCGGCTTTGCGGTCGCCGGCTGGCTCATCGAAACTGTATACCGCGCAAGGATGATTGTAAACGACAAAAAAGAGCACGCAGGCGACGTGCGGTGGAGCTCGTACACCGGCAGGGGCACGTGGGGCCGCTGCTCTGCCTGCTCCATCCCGCTAGAGTCCGGCTCAGCGTGCAGCTGCGGAAGCCTGATGTGCAACTTGCACCTTGCCTACTGCAAGACGTGCCTAGAGCCGGCGTGCACTGACCACCGCGCCCTGTGCTACATCTGCAATTCCACTTTTTGTGCGCGGCACAGCATTAGATGCGAACTGTGCGGCCGGCTTGCCTGCACGAGCCACAGCGGCACATGCAGCGTGTGCAGCAGAAAAGCGTGCAACAACTGCTCGCAAAAGAAGGGCCTGATAAAAAGGGAAACAGTGTGCCGCTCGTGTTCGTTGTTGTCATCATCAGGGTGAGCAGTCGGCAAGCATGTTCTCGCCCGTGCGCACCGCCATGCAGCCTTTGAGCGCGGCGACCTGCTCGGAGGTTGGCGTCGTCGCTGCTGTTGAAGAAGGGGCAGGCTGCTGGTCGTTTGAGATTGCCGCCGCAACAAAGCTTGCCATGAAAAACACGAGTGATATGGCTATCATGAGGAGCAGGAGCATCCTCGACTTGTTGCTGGTCGCGCTCACACGTACACTTGGCAAAAGCAATTAGTAATCTTTTCTATGGGCTTATATTGCAGCCACCCATGATAGCGCTCAATGTCCGGCTCGCCAAGCTCGTACCGTGACAGGATATACATAGTCAAGGACATCATATTGAAACTGATAGAGTACGGCGAGCTGAACCAGACGGCGCTTGTCAGCTTTTGCGGGCTGAACCTGAAAAAGCACAAGCCAATACTAGAAGAGCTAGAGGCAAACGACCTCATCGAAAGGCAAGAGTCCACCGCAGGCAAGCGCACCGTGACCATCTACCGGCCCACGCAAAAGGGCTTGCAGTTTTGCAGGGACATACTAGAGCCGTACGAGCGCATGTTTCCCCGGAGAAAGGACGAAAAAGGCTCCGGCCCGGCTGATACTAATACAACGACGACGATGATGTCGATGCTAATCCTGCTCTAGTCCGAACTTGGACGCTATCTTTTTGTCCATTTCTTCTTTTTCCTTCTGGTACTCTGCATAGTGTTTTTTCCATGCGCTAATGGAGTAGTACTGACGTATGCCTGTCGCAAGCCAGATGAGCGAAATTGCATTTACCGCGCCGAGAAATACGCTCAGCACTAACCCAAAGTCGTTCTCTATTTCAAGGACTGCAAAGAACGAGGGGTGGAGGAAGAGGTATGCGGAAAGCGCTATTGCCAGCGGCGCAAGGACAATAGCAGAGACAGAGACTCCAAGCATTACCTTTCTTATGCGTTGTATCTGCTCGATAAAGTCGTCCAGCAGGTTCAGGATGCTCTTTCTC
>DASUXB010000174.1:0-6378 GCA_036378195.1 Nitrososphaera sp. | reverse complement strand
AACAGTTCAAGTATCCATGACTTATGAACTGGATGGCCCAGACGATGATGTGGATAATGGTGTCACTTGGCATCAGCATCGCACTCAATTTCCTGCTGGGCCCATACCTAGGATGGCTGACCATAATCCCGATAATCGGCGTGTTTCTCGCCATGTCGTATTTCATCCGCAGGCGCCAGATGGCCCGCATGGGCATGGGAGGCCAGGGCGGAGGCTTTGGAGGGATGCTCGGAGGCGGCGGTGGAATCAACTATGTCTGCATCGCCTGCGGGCACAAGTTCAAGGGCGGTGCGTGCCCTCGCTGCGGCTCCAAGATGAGAAGGGCCGACTTTTAGATACAGGAAATGTCGCTTGAACTACTGCGCAACAAAGCGTTCTTTCAGAACACCATAGACATCTGGATAGCGTACTGTGAAGAGACAAAACGCGATTGGTACGACACTGGCGCGTACCGCAAGTTCATCCAGCACCTGAACGCAAGCGGGATAAAGATGCAAAAGTTCCCACTGTGCATCAAAGAGTCAGGTGGCATGTACGAGCGAGGCAAGGACAAGGCGCAGTTTTTGGAGGAGTTGTCGAAAATGTCATCGGACGACGCGGCGGCGTACACGGTGAAACTGAGCGAAAGCGTGCTTGCCGCAATCCGCTCGTTTGCAGCAGCTTAATCACTACTCGGGTCTAGAAATTTAGAGCAGGCAGGCACCTAACTTTAGCAGGCACGGCTAATACCGATTTTGCCGAACTCATCCCAGAGTGTCCGAAGACCTTCCTGTCGGCGTCAGCGAAGAGGAATTTTCAGAACACAGAGTAGAGAAGGCAGCAGAACAGCAACAACAGCAGCAAAAGCAAGATACAGCCGTTGTTTTTGACAGCATCGTCGGCTATGACGACGTGAAGCGCTTGTTCCAGATGTCGCTTTCATCTGACAAGCCGGTGCACATACTGCTCGTTGGCCCGCCGGCGTCAGCCAAGACGCTTTTCATGCTGGAGTGCATGAAGCTAGAGCGCTCGTATTTCACGCTTGGAAGCCACAGCACCAAGTCAGGCATGATAGACTATTTGTTCGAAAAGAGGCCCCGCTACCTCATCGTCGACGAGATAGAGCACATGCCCATGAAGGACCAGACCGCGCTTTTGAGCCTCATGGAGACAGGCATCGTGGCGGAGACAAAGTTCCAGAAAACGCGCAACACGCAGCTGAAAACGTGGGTGTTTGCGACAAGCAACGGCACCGAGCGCATGTTGACTCCATTGCTGTCAAGGTTCATAGTGCTCCACTTCAAGCAGTACTCCCTCGGCAGTTTCACCGAAATCTGCACTCACCTTCTTGCCCGGGAAGGAGTCGCGCCCGACGTCGCGGCCGCCACGGCGGACGCGGTGTGGAACAAACTGAAATCCAAAGACATACGCGACTGCGTAAAACTGGGCCGCCTTGCAAAGAACAAGGAGGATGTCGAGTGGATAGCCCAGACGATGCGCAACTACAAAAAGCAGTAAATTCTTATAATTTCGTGCGCTAGAAACCCTAATGGGGCTTGACCTAAAGCCGCTCATAAGCGCAGTTCCGATAAAACTTGCAGAATTGTCAGGCAAGGTAGTCGCCATCGACGCCTTTAACACGATATACCAATTTCTCTCCACCATCCGCGGGCCCACAGGCGAGCTTCTCATGAACGGGCGCGGGGAGGTGACGAGCCACCTCAGCGGCCTATTTTACAGAAACGTCAACCTGCTTTCGGAAAACGTAAAGCCGGTGTACGTCTTTGACGGCAAGATGCACGAGCTAAAGGCGCAGGAGATAGAGCGCAGGTACAAGTTAAAGCAGGAGGCAGTCGCGCAGTACAACCACGCGCTTGAAGAAGGCAGGATGGAAGATGCGGTGAAATACGGCAAGCGCACGTCCGTCCTGACGGACAGCATGGTGGAAGAGTCGAAAATGCTGTTGACTGCGCTTGGCATACCGTACGTGCAGGCGCCTGCCGACGGCGAAGCGGCTGCCGCTCATTTGACCAAGATGGGCGTGGCGCACGCGTCTGCAAGTCAGGACTATGATTCGATATTGTTTGGCGCAAAAAAACTGGTGCGCAACCTTGCCGCGTCTGGGAGGCGCAAGGTTCCCGGCAAGAGCGCGTACATTGACGTCGAGCCAGAGATGATAGAGCACGACAACGTCCTGAAAGAGACTGGCCTTTCGCACGAGCAGTTGGTGGACGTGGGCATACTCATCGGCACCGACTTTAACCCGGGCGGCTTTTCCGGGATAGGACCCAAGACTGCGATAAAACTGATAAAGGAAAACGGCAGGCTGGAAAACGTCGGCAAGATAAAGAGCCAGCTTGCTGAAATCCCGTACCAGGAAATACGCGACATATTCCTAAAGCCGGAGGTGCCAAAGGCTGACGACGTCAGGTTTGGAGAGGTCAACCGCGAAAAGGTGCTGGATTTTCTGTGCGTGCAAAAGAGTTTTTCGACCGACCGAGTGGCCGGCACGCTTGACAGACTGCAAAAGGCGCAGGACAGCAGGAGCCAGTCGCTTGAAAAGTGGTTTGGTTAACCTACTGCGCATGACATAGATGCACAGCTTTTCTTGCAGTGACGAAATTCCCTAACAAGATCAGGTAAAGGTCGATGCTTTTATATAGACACGCGAAAAGCTATGGAGCCGTGGTAAACCCGAGAGCATGGCTTGCAGAAGCCATTGGAACTTATGCGCTGGTCTTCTTTGGACCGCTTGCAATCACTATAGCGATAGCGATGTTTGGCCTCAGCATGGGCCCCGAAGCGCTTTTGATAATATCGTTTGCGCACGGCGCGGTCATCGGCCTGATGGTGTATGTCTTTGGCCATGTATCAGGCACGCATATCAACCCGGCAGTCACGATAGCGATGATGGCGACGCGCAGGATAAACGTCAAGGACGGAGGTGCCTACATCGCGTTCCAGCTCATCGGCGCAATTGCCGCTTCTGCGACGCTTGCCGCGATAATCCCAACGTACGCAAGTCAGGTCAACTATGGCGTACAGGGCGGTCCGAGCCAGTTCCTCAACAATAGCGCGGCTTCCGGCTTTGCCGTAGAAGCGATACTGACCTTCTTTTTGCTGACCACGATATTCATGGTAGCGGTGCACAAAAAGGCGGCAGCAGGCTTTGCAGGCATTGCAATCGGCGGCATGATATTTCTGCTCCACCTGGTAGGCGTTCCGCTGACAGGCGCAAGCATGAACCCGGCAAGGACTTTTGGGCCGGCGCTTGTATCAGGCCACTGGGACTTTCACTGGATCTACTGGGCAGGGCCGATTGTCGGCGCGCTCATCGCAGCCTTTATCATGAACTACATATTCGTGAAAAAGGCAGAAAAAGAAGAAACGGAAGCGCCTAGAGCTGAGAAAGCGCTCTAGAGTGCTTTTGCGTGTGCGGCCGCTCGCCGGCGTATTTCCGGCGCATGTGGCCCGACGGCCTGCCGTAGATTAGCTCGAGGAACCAAGCCTCGTGCTCTATCTCTTCTTTTAGGATGTCTTTTGCAATCTCGTAGGTGGCAGGGTCCTTGCCGATTGTTAGGTTGCACAGCTTGTTCCAATTGACGATTGCGCCCTGCTCGGCTGCAAGACACTTTTTCAGGATTTCTTGTATGTTCGTGGTCGGCGTTGGCAGCTGCAGGAACTCGCATCCGGACATCCTTACGAATTCCATCGCATCGTTTGGCAGCGTTCCGCCCAGCTCGTAGATGCGCTGGATGCACGACTCGAAATGGCTCAGGTCTTCAAGGCGCGCGTCTTCGATGACGCCCTTTAGCCCCTCGCCGTCAAGCCCGGTGCAGTGCGCGCGCAGGTTCGTGAAATAATAGTACGCGGTGAACTCGACTGACGAGTTGTACACCAATAGCCTGACTATCTCGTCCACGTTTGCCCCGTTCTGCTTCAGCACGTTTATCCCTACTACGTTTATCTTGTCATTATTGTTGTGGTGGTTGTCTTCGCTCATCTTTTGTCACGTGTCACTTGTGACAGGGCGGGCGCGCAGGATCTAATAAGGTTTGATATCTTGCCAATTCGTAAAGAGCTCAGGGATAAGGAGTAAAAAAGGGATCTCCCTGTTTACGCACAAACTTGTACTGCTTTTTTAGGAGACGTTCAAAAATATTGAGAATTGATCAATCTTACCTTGCAGATGCAGCTATAGCCATGTTAAGACAAAAAAGCGCGTAAATTAGTGTTCAGTCGATTGTGTAATGTCGAGTTACGGCTAAATGTAGACTGCAATTGGAATGATTTCCAAGATAGGTGGAGAAATTTTTGTTTCAATATCAGGCAGTTTTATTCCAAATTTCCCTGCCCCTTTCAGCGCGTCCAAAAGCGGCGCAAGGACATTGTCTGTAACTGCTGAAAAGACTGAGCCTTTAAGAAGATCTATTGAAGGTCCCGAATCTATCTTTCTCACGACTTTTCCCAAAACCTCGAACTCCCCATAAGGAAGTTCTCGGCCGGCTCTATCTCTCAGGTACTCTGAGAAAAGAGACATTACAATCTTAGAGTTCGATAATTTTGTCAATTCAACTACATAGGTTTGAAAGTTACCGTTTTCTGTCATTTTTCCAATTGTCTCAAATGTATCACGTAGTTGTTGAAAATCTTGAGGAACCCCAGCAGTACTTGTTTGAGTATTCTGATTGAATTTAACTTTGGTAAGAAGATCCAACAAACTCACAAGCTTTTGCAAAGAATCACTTAGTGTATTTGGTACAAATCTACCGCGTGTTTCTATGAAATCCGAGACTTCAATATTTTGCCATGAATTTGCATCCTCGATTTCCTTGAGCAAGCCTCCTTCTACGAGATTTGATCGGAGGCGATTCAATAGCGAACCATAGGTATGATATCGTTCTGTATGATGCTCCTCTGAGCCTTCATCTCCTTTTGATTGTGCCGCCGAACCCTTGAGATCCAACCTAAAAATGCTGAGCACGCTAGATATTCCAAATTCGCCCGCTCCTTCAATTGTTGTACTCTTGGACTCCGACGACCTACTGCTTACTTTCTCAACTACGCTGAACCCGCCATCAATCGATGCAAGTAGGTCCAATAGGGTATTGGTATCAAGATATATCGGAATCACGAGCGACTGTTTGCTCAAGTAATTACTGGCAATTGTTATAGAATATTTGAATGCTACCTTTTGCAAATCATGAATCTAGATCAAGTCAAAAAAAGAAAGAGAGGAGTCGCCAGACTCGCTCTCCATCATTGTGGTATGTATGCGACAGCCTTGACCGAATAGGTCACAGTAAACGGCTTTCCATCCAGCGTGTGGAAAGCAAGTGCCGTGCCTGTAAAGTGGGTAGAGCCGCTTGGAGCAGGTGTGTCACTTGGGTCCTTGTAGAGAGTTATTGCGACTTTGTTTCCGCTGCCGTCGGGGAGCGCCGCATTAAGGGGCTCGCCATGTTTGTCATCAACTCCAGTGCTGTTGTACATGTGGAGTATGACAACTTCGACTGGCTGTGAAGAAGTCCAGCTCACATCTCCGTCCCATATCTTGCCATCTGCCCTCGGAGGCACTACCATTACCAGCTGGTGCATTGAATGCCCCGGAAGCGGGTCGGGCGCAGAAATCCCTGTCTTTTGTGCTACGAACATCCTTCCTTGCGGTTTTGCTGCAGTAGGTTCTGACGGTGTTGTTGCTGTTGCATTGCCGTTTGCAGTCGGCGCCGAAGAAGTGTTGTTGCTATTTGGTGGCGCAGTCATTGTTGTTGTAGAGTTGGTACTGTTTTGCGTACTGTTAGTCATCGTACTGTTGGTCATCGCAGTGCTGTTGTCGTTGGTTTGATTGCTTTGCGCTTGTGCAGATTGCAGGTGAGCCAAGGGCGCGACTACCGCGACCAGGCCAAAAACAACTGCCGTTGCCACAAAAGCCACTGCCACCCCTACTGTCAGTGACTTTTTCGTACCGTTTCGATTGTCGTGCATATTTTCTTATGCATTATTTATTGTATAATAGAAACAAGGTAAGACGTATGCAGAATTAATGATTTTTCTAGTTAATTCTTTTATAATCTGCGGATTATTGCAGCGATTATGCTTTCCAGATTTATCTATACATAGCCGCCACTCTGCCTCCTTCTGTTCTCAGACTCTGTTTTTTCTTCAGGTTGCACGTGTGTGTCCCTCACGTCAGTTCTCTGTTCCTAGTCTGCCATCATGATAATAACAGGAGATGTAACTTTTGTTAGCGTCAAGGTCGATTTCGAGCTTGCAGAGATATCAACTGAAATTTTGATCTGTATTGTACGGTAGTCAAAGCTCTCAAATAATTTGACAGCGTAATGAGTGTATGAGCTCCAAAGAAGGCAAGGAGTCGAAAAGAGACGATGAAAACACAGCCAT
>DASUXB010000173.1:0-3606 GCA_036378195.1 Nitrososphaera sp. | reverse complement strand
CCCGTCTGAAAACCCCATACCTTCCTGTCTCTGCAATCATACTCCCTCCCTGACGTGCATTCGTGGCATACCCTGCAAGTCAGGTTCGGGTGTGCGACCACCCTGTCTCCGACCTTGATGTTTGGCGTGACGTCCTCCCCGACTTCGACGACCGTTCCGGCGGCATCGCTGCCGGATATGTGCGGCATCGGGATCTTGATAGGCTCGCCCCAGATGCCCCACAGGTCGTCGTAGTTGTACGACGCGGCCTCGACTTTAATCAAAACCTCATTGGCTTTTGGCCTTGGCGTATCAATGTCCTCGATTTTTACTACCTGCCTAGGATCTCTGCTGTGTTCCCTGTACACGGCCGCTTTCATGTGCTGACTCTAGCATCTTCAACATCACAGATGGCCATATATTCATTCAAATGACAACAACAAAGAGTGCCAAGCAATCTGGTGGTTCGACGCCAGCAGCAGGCCACCGGCGTTTTTCAAGATAAAACTGGAATGCTACACAATTGTTGTTATTCTATCGTCCAAATCAGATAATGCCGCCTGCAACGGAAATAATGAATTTATATAGCGACCAGTTGGCATTAACTATACTCCCATGCATGAAGAAAAAGTAAAGCGGCTGGCTGCATTGAAAAAGTCCGCCGAGAACGGCGGTGGCGACGAGCGCATCGAAGCCCAGCATTCAAAGGGCAAGCTTACTGCACGCGAGAGGATAGCATTACTGCTCGACGAGGGAAGTTTCGTCGAGATTGACAAGTACGTCACCCACAGGGGCGACGATCCGACCGTCCAGAAATTCTACGGCGACGGCGCGGTGACCGGCTTTGGCACGGTCGGCGGGAGGCAGATATTCGTTTTCGCTTACGATTTCACGGTGCTTGGCGGATCGCTTGGCGAAATGACGAGCAAAAAGATAACCAAGGTGATGGACCACGCCATGAAGGTCGGATGCCCGATTGTCGGCATCATAGACTCGGGTGGCGCAAGAATCCAAGAGGGCGTCAACAGCCTCGACGGCTATGGCGACATATTCTTTAGAAACACGATGGCTTCGGGCGTGATTCCGCAGATAACTGCGAGCATCGGCCCGTGCGCAGGCGGCGCGGTGTATTCGCCGGCAATGACCGACTTTGTAGTTATGGTCGAGAACATCGGCCAAATGTTCGTGACGGGGCCAGAGGTGGTAAAGGAGGTCCTGAGTCAGGATGTGTCGTTTGAGGAGCTTGGAGGAGCACGCGCCCACGGAAGCAAGTCCGGCGTTGCGCACTTTGTGGCCAAGAACGAGTATGACTGCTTTGACAGGATAAAGAGACTATTGTCGTTTATACCGCAGAACAATGCTGAAGAGCCGCCGGCAGTAGAGTCCAGCGACGACCCTAACAGGGTAGACCCGAACCTGATAAGCATCCTGCCGGAGAACCCCTACCAGCAGTACGACATGAAGGAGATAATCAAGTCGGTCGTCGACAACGGCGACTTTTTCGAGGTCCACGAGCTGTTTGCGGACAACGTCCTGGTGGGCTTTGCAAGGATGGGCGGAAGGACTGTCGGCATCGTCGCAAACCAGCCGATGTACCTGGCAGGCGCGCTCGATATCAACTCTTCCAACAAGGCGGCCAGGTTCATCAGGTTCTGCGACTCGTTCAATATCCCCATTGTTACACTAGTAGACACGCCTGGATATCTGCCCGGCACGGACCAAGAACACAACGGCATCATCAGGCATGGAAGCAAGCTTTTGTATGCATACTGCGAGGCGACGGTACCAAAGATAACCTGCATCGTAGGCAAGGCATATGGAGGCGCCTACATCGCAATGGGGAGCAAGAACCTGCGCGCAGACATCAACTATGCGTGGCCTAACGCCGAGATAGCAGTGCTCGGCCCGGAAGCCGCGGTTACAATCATCCACAGAAAAGAGCTGAAAAACACGCCAGACGCGCCGGCGATGAAGAAAAAGCTTGCCAAGGACTATCGCGACAAGTTTGCAAACCCCTATCTCGCAGCAGAAAGGGGCATCATCGACGTCGTTATTGACCCGATGGAGACCAGGCCGATGATAATCCGCGCGCTGGAAGCACTTGCCAACAAAAAGGAAGCAAGACCGTGGAAAAAGCACGGGAACATTAACCTATAGTAGGTGAGAGACAAAAAAATGTCCAAGAAAATCACGAGCATCCTGATTGCAAACAGGGGCGAGATAGCACTCCGCGTAATTCGGGCGTGCAAGGAACTCGGCATAAGGTCGATAGCGATATACTCTGACGAAGACACGCGCGCCGTCCACGTAAAAAGGGCGGACGAGGCGTACCACATCGGCCCGGCCCCGCCGGCGCAGAGCTACTTGAACATGGCCAAGATTGTAGAGACTGCAAAACAGGCAGGTGCCGACGCAATCCACCCCGGCTATGGATTCCTGTCAGAGAACGAGAACTTCCCCGAGATGTGTGATAAGAACGGAATCATATTCATCGGCCCGACCGCAAAGGCGATGGACGTTACGGGCGACAAGATAAAGTGCAAGATCGTCATGAAAAAGGCCAAAGTCCCCACCGTTCCGGGAAGCGACGGCACGGTAGACGACGTTGAAAAGGCCGCAAACATTGCGCACGAGGCAGGCTACCCGGTCATGCTAAAGTCGGCATTTGGAGGCGGAGGCAGGGGCATCAGGCTCTGCAAGGACGAAAAGCAGCTGCGCCAAGAGTTCGAGATGGCGTCTGCTGAGTCCAAGGCCGCGTTTGGCAAGTCCGCGCTGTTTGTAGAGAAATACCTGCAGAGGATAAGGCACATCGAATTTCAGTTAATCCGCGACTCGCACGGCAACGGAAGGCACCTGTTTGAGCGCGAGTGCTCGATACAGCGCAGGCACCAGAAACTCATCGAGATGTCGCCGTCGCCCGTAGTCGACCAAAAGACCAGAGAAAGGATAGGCGAGATAGCGGTGAGGGCGGCAGCCGCAGTCGACTATCTGAACGCAGGAACGGCAGAGTTTTTGCGCGACCCGGAAGGCAACTTTTACTTTATCGAGATAAACTCCCGCCTGCAGGTAGAGCACCCTGTGACGGAGCTTGTGACCGGCCTTGACCTGGTGAAACTGCAGATCCACGTGGCGCAGGGAGGCGAGATCCCGTTCAAGCAGGAAGACCTAAAGATAAACGGCTGTGCAATAGAATGTCGTATAAACGCCGAAGACCCGTTCTACGACTTTGCGCCGTCCACGGGCGCGGTGCCAAACTGCAACATTCCCTACGGCCCCGGCGTCAGGGTTGACACGTACCTGTACCCAGGCTGCACGGTCTCTGGCTACTACGACTCGCTTGTCGCAAAGCTGCTTGCGTGGGGCAGTAACTTTGAAGAGGCCCGCGTAAGGATAAAAAATGCGCTGGACGAGTTTACCATAGAGGGCATCAATACCACAATCCCGCTGTACAAGACCATAATGAACGAGCAGAACTTTATCAAGGGCGAGATTTCGACCGACTACCTCGACCGTTTCAAGATATTCGACAGGATGAACGAGGAGGTCAAGGCCGAAGCGTCAAAGAACGCCCAGGCTGCGGTGGCGGCAGCGCTTTTGCAGTCAGAACTGGTGAAAAAAGGTTCCTCT
>DASUXB010000172.1:0-5825 GCA_036378195.1 Nitrososphaera sp. | reverse complement strand
CCGCGGTTTGGTACCTCGATGTCGGCTCTTCCCATCCTGGTTCTGCAGCAGGAGCCAAGGGTGGGGCTGCTCGCCCATTAAAGGGGAACGTGAGCTGGGTTTAGACCGTCGTGAGACAGGTCGGTCTCTGCCTGACAGGGGCGTGGTTGTCTGAGGGGAAGTCGCCCCTAGTACGAGAGGAACAGGGCGGCGAAGCCTCTGGTTTATCAGCTGTCCGACAGGGCATGCTGAGCAGCTAAGCTTCTTAGGATAAGTCCTGAAAGCATCTAAGGACGAAGCCTTTCCCGAGAAAAGACAGCCTTCCGTAAGGAGAAGGGCGGCCATAGAAGATGGCGTTGATGGGATGGAGGTGTAAGCACCAAGCTTCGGCGAGGTGTTCAGCCTGCCATCACCAACAGCCCAACGCACTTGAACCGGATTGTTCAAAGCAACCGGTTTTAGTTGGTGGATAGCCATCGGCACCGTTGCCATGGACGCACTATTCAGTCCCGGAACACGCAAAGAACGCGTAAGCCCATTTCGTAGTTGTGTTTCTGTTTCCTGAGCACGGCGGTCGCGTTTTCTTCTTTCTTTTTCTCTCTCGCATTTTCTCAAACTATTAATCCCGGCCAGCCACGGCTATGCTCTGTTGCCTGCTGAAGAAATCGTAGTTATGTCGCACAAGGAGGACGTCGATGGCCTCGCCTCGGCGGCGCTTGCCAAGGCCGCGTTTGACGCCCAGACCGTCATGCTTTCAGATTACCCCGCGCTGATTCCAAAACTGGAAAGGCTTGCAAATTCCGAGAAAAAGATTGACCAGCTGTTCATCTGCGACCTCGGGCTGTCGAAAAAGAACGAGCAGAGGTTTGTCGAGCTGCTTGCAAAAATAGTCGGCAAGGGCACAAAGGTGACCTACATCGACCATCATGACATCAGCAAGGAAACAGTCGCAGGGCTGAAAAAGGCCAAGGTGACTCTTGTGCACACGGTAAAAGAATGCACGAGCGTTCAGGTGTACCGCAAGTACAAGAAAAAGCTGCCCGAAGGCGCGACGTTTCTTGCAGCAATGGGCGCGCTCACCGACTATATGGAGAAAAAGCCGGCGGCGGCAAAACTTGTCCCGCGCTATGACCGGCAATTTCTGATGCTTGAAGCTACTTCACTTTCGTACATGATTTCTGCAAGCCAGAAGGATGAGGACTTTCTCGTGAGGATTGTCGACGCGCTGTCCAAGGGCAAGTACCCGCACGACGTCAAGGGTGGTTTTGAGCTTGCAGAGAGGTACGCCAAAAAGGTGGCAAACGCAGTAGAATCGATACGCTCCGGCATTGTGAAGCTGGACAACCTGGCGCACGCGCCGAGCACCGTCGAGTTATCATCGAGCATGGTGGTCAACTTTGTCCTTGGCTCGTCGGGCAAGCCTGCGGCCATGGTCTACAAACTGAAGGAGGACATTGGCTCGTACGTGGTCTCTATACGCGGCTCAAAGGACTGCAAGGTGCACCTTGGCCGGCTTGTAAACGACGTTGCAAGCAGCCTGGGTGGAAGCGGCGGAGGCCACGACAAGGCGTGCGGCGCAGTGATACCAAAGGACAGGCTGGGCGAATTCGTCAAGACGCTGGACTCAAAGATAGGCTAGCTGGAAGCGCATTCGCTGCAAATTATCTGCTAGCTGCATGACTGCAAAGACTGCCACTCTACGAGCCAACAGTGGCTGACCCTGCACGCAATATGGCTGTGACGCACTGCTTATTCGTGAATATGATAATGGAGCGTCACTGCTATGCCTGTGACGGATGCAAAAAGATATTCTCGCACGATTTTGAGCTTTTCGAGCACGAAAGGATCTCCGGCCACAGGGGAATTCTTACTCTGACAATCGACAAGGACTGAGAGCCCTATTCTTCTATCTCGGCGATAAATTCTACTTCCACCGCGCTGCCGAGGGGCAGGCTGCTTACGCCTACCGCGACGCGGGCGTGCCTGCCTGCGTCTCCGAATATCTGTACGAGAAGGTCAGATGCGCCGTTTATGATCTTGGGCTGGTCCACAAACGTCGGCTCGCAGTTGACAAACCCTGCCACCCTTACGATGCGCCTTATCCTGCCAAGAGAGCCGAGAGCGGCCTTTAGCTGCGCAAGTGCGTTTATGGTGCACAGGCGCGCGGCCTGCTGCCCTGCCTCAATCGAAACGTCCCTGCTGACCTTGCCCTTGAACTTTACCTGCCCTGCCTCCACCGGGATCTGGCCCGCTACGAACGCCAAGTTGCCGCTAATTACAACAGGCACGTACGAGCCGGCGGGCGCAGGCGGGCTCGGAAGCGTTATTCCAAGAGTTGCAAGAGTCTGTTCTACTGCCGCTGCTGTAGTAGTCATACGGCCGCTATCAGCCCGATTGGAGTTATATTTGTCTTGTTCATCATCATTATCATCATCCGCAAGGCGAAATGAAATGCATAAGGCTGGCAAATCTCGCCTGCCTGGCTGCAAATAGAAAATGCATAGTCACTCTTATAGAGGCTGTCTCTTTCGCCGTTAATGTGCAATAATTTGAGTTATTTTCTCTGCAGGTGCCCCCGGCCTGACAATTCCCTTCACCTTAAAACTCGCTCAAGACGCGGTTTCTTTTAGCCATGAACAAGACAGCATTCTCAATTGTCAAGAATGGTTGATTGTAGACTGATGCCTGCACGCCGGTTTTCCAATTGGCGCTCACATCATCGTAATTGCTGCTGGAGGATTGCATAAGAAGCATGGAAGTACTCAAGCGAGGAATCGTCGCACCGCAAAAGCTCACGCCCAGAAAAAAAGCCGCAAGAGCGCTCATCATAACGGGCGCCGGCGCCCTCATCGCCACGAAACTGTACATGCTGTTTTTCTATCTCGACCCGATTCTCGGCATATACAGTTTTCTCACAACGTTTTTGGTTTTCAGTTCATTCATCGTTTCCTACACGATGTATAGGGACCCTGTCTATGGTAAAAAGAAAGACAGCAGCAAGAATGCCGGCGGCGCCCCCTTTAGCGCGCGGGAACCCCTTGTGAGCGTGATAATCCCTGCCAAGAACGACCCCGTCATGATAATCGAGGCAGCCAAGTCGTGCCTCGCCTCGACGTACAGCAATATCGAGGTGATAATGGTAAACGACGGCTCGACCGACGACACTGGCCATGCGATGGACCAACTGAGAAAGCAGTTCCCAGATAGAATAGCGGTCATACACCTAGCACAGAACGTCGGCAAGAGAAAGGCCGTCAGGGAAGGCATAGTCTCAGGCCCTGCCAAGGGAGAAATAATACTCCTCATCGACTCTGACTGCGTGATTGAAAAAACCGCCATAGAGCGCATGGTGAAGGTCTTTGACGACCCTGATGTTGGCGCCGTATCCGGGCACGGCCGCGCGGTAAACGCGGACCAGAACACCTTGACCAAGATGCAGGACACCTGGTACGACGGCCAGTTTTCCATAATGAAGGCGATGGAAAGTGCCTTTGGAACCGTGACCTGCTGCCCCGGAATCCTCTCTGCATACCGCAAGGAGGCCATAATGCTCGCCCTTGACAAATGGGCAAACGACGTGTTTCTGGGGGCCGATTTCACCCTGGGCGACGACAGGCACCTGACAAGCTACGTCATCGGCGGCAACAAGCACTACCTCGACAAAGAACAAAAAGTGTGGAAGGCCAAGTATTGCGAAAGCGCAATCGTATACACCGAGGTCCCGCACAGGTTCAAGAAATTCATGTGGCAGCAGATACGCTGGAAGAAAAGCTGGCTGCGCGTGTTCTTTTTCACCGCGCCATACTACTACAAGGACAGAAACGCGTTTGCAGCGGCCACGTACTATTTGCAGATGATATGGTCGTTCCTCTCGCCCGTCATTGCCATCAGGTCGCTCATACTGCTTCCACTCGAAGGCCAGTACTGGTCCGCAGTGGTGTACATAGCCGGGCTTCTCTTCATCGGGCTTCTCTTTGGAGCCGAGTTCAAGCTGAGAAACCCCGATACCGGCGGCAAGTGGGCGTACAGGCTCACCTGGTCGGTGATGGGCTTTTTCCTCAGCTCGCTTGAATACTACTCGTTCCTCACGGTGAGGAACAAGTCGTGGCTGACAAGGTGAGAGCAAGAGATGAAATACACCTCCATCCTCCTGTCTGCGCTCCTTGCAAGCACCTTTGGCATCGTGATATGGAACATGTACCTGCCGGTGTCAAGCAGCAGAAACGCCGAGTTCATCGACTACCTTGGCTATTCTGCCAAAGAGGCATACAACAACAATGAATTTTTGCAAAACAGCATCGCTCCCATTGCAGATCAGCTGGGGTTCGGTCCTCCTGCCCCTCCACTAAACGCAGGCCCGCGGATACTGTACGACCCCTCTATGCCAAGCACGGTGACACTGACCTTTTACGTGCAGTACGGAAACCAAGAAAACCTGCTCCCGTTGCTTGACCTGCTGCACAACTACAATGTCACAAAGGCGGTGTTTTTCATGGAAGACAGGTACCTGAAGGAACATGACTTTGTCGCCAAGAGGATTGAGGACCAGGGATACCTGATAAAGACGTGGGATGACCTGAGCGGCTACAAGGCGCCGGGATACCTGCCGACCGTGTATAGAGGCGTGCCGCTTGTCGAAAACGAGATCCTCGGCCAGACCGGCAGGGACCGCGACGCGATGGAGTTCATCAGAGTAGCGCTGCACCATTCTGACTCCTCTGTCATGGCGTTTTCACCAAAAATAATGGCGCACAAGATAGTGCTCGAAGACGTGCTAAAGCAGGCCGGAAAAGGCATAGTGTTCTCTGAACAGCCGGCAGCGCCGCCGCAAACTGCCGACTCGCAGGCTCCGCCCATCATGCTCATATCTGACGGCAACAATTCCGTGACGCGGGTAAATGAGGGGAAATGGACGATGGCGCTCCTGGCACAGCAGTACCCTTCAGCAGTAAGCTACATCAAGCAGGAATCTGCCTACCTCGTGACAAAGCCAATCATAATGGGAAACAAGACTTCGCTTGAAATAAACGGAGTAAAGGTGCTGATGCTCTCCTCGTCAGAGCGCAACCCAAACCCCAGTTACCTTGAGATCCGCGGTCAGGGCGCAATTGTAAACTCGACCGTGACTTCATGGGACCCTGTGCGCGCCAAGCCAGAGATAGACCCGTACATCCCCCGCCCGTACATCGTGGTGAGAGGAGGCCACATGGACGTCCTAAACTCTAGCATAACGCACCTGGGTTACTCGCTTGGCGGCCTGAAGGATACCCGGTACGCACACGCCGCGCTGGAATACTATAATTCCAAGGACTTTGTGGTGGCCAACTCTACCATCGCCTTCAACTACTACGGGTTCTACTCGGAGGATTCCAGCAACTTCAAGATACTGAACAACGAGATTTACGGGCAGACCCGCTACGGGCTTGACCCGCACACCCGGTCATCCAACTTTGTGGTCGACTCTAACAATGTGCACGACAACGGCAACCAGGGGATAATCTGCTCGCTGTGGTGCGACAACGTCACGATAACCAACAACACAGTCGAGTACAACGTCGAGGGCATAGGGCTCCACTGGCTCACCAACTCTAGCATGATAAAGGATAACGTCGTGCGCTACAACGAAAAGTATGGGGTGTTCATCCAGAAGCAGAGCTACGACAACATTGTCGAAAACAACACCATAGTCGGAAACAAGTACGGCGTCGGGATCCTTGACGGCTCATCGCGCAATACCGTCGCAAACAACGTCGTGGCAGACAACGTGCTTGAAGAGTTCAGAATCGACACCAACGCTGTCGACAATGCCGTGCGGGACAACAGGGACTCTGTCTCCGCCGGCTGAC
>DASUXB010000171.1:0-18388 GCA_036378195.1 Nitrososphaera sp. | reverse complement strand
AGCGTAAGCGACTCAAAATCAAGGCCTTCCTTTGAACACACTTCCCGTGCTATCTCCACCAGCACGGGGTCGCAGTTGTTTGGAATCTGTTGTGCCATACCTGTTAAAGAGGCGGAGCGGTTAGATAAGTCTAATGGTCATATGTTAGCTAATTACATACAAGCACTAAGGTTATATCTTGAATAGAAATAACCCATGCGGTCCATGAAAGCGGTATATGTGGTCAGAGATCCGCAGGTCGCAAAGGTGCTTGTAGATCCGATGCGCAGGGCGATACTGAGCTTGTTGCGCGAAAAGCCGATGACCCAGGCGCAGCTTGCCGACGAGCTCGGGCTGTCTGACGCGTCGCTCAATTACCACATGAAGATACTTAAGGAATACGATCTTGTCATGCTGACCAAAAAGGTCGCAGAGGAGCACGGCATAATCCAAAAGTTCTTTTCGCCGGCGGCCTGCCTTTTCGTGTATGACATTGACGCGCTTCCAAAGGACATCGCGCGCTACTTTTACCCGCAGAGCCTAGAACGCGCAAGGTCGGTCATCTCGATGCACGACTTGGGGATAGACGCCCACGACTCGCAGTCAGTCGACGCGATATCTGACAACCTGTCGCGCCTTTTGGTGAGCGCTGCCAAGGCGTACGAGAAGAAAAAAGTCCCGTACGGAAGCGACGAGACCATCCACGAGATCTACGGCAAGGCCATAGCTGCCCTTGGCGGCAAGAGCGCGATTGGTGTGCGCCAAAAGCGCAAGTAGGCTCAGGCGAGCACCAGTAGTACTATTGACGACGACACCAGGGCGCACGCGATTATTATTGCGATATAGAGTTTTTTGTTGGTGTTGCGCAGGGTCAGTCGCCTCGAAGCAGCCGGCGCCAATTTCAGGATGCCTTGTGCACGATGCTGTCGAGGTACATCTGCACGTGCGGCTCTGCGA
This sequence comes from Nitrososphaera sp., assembly GCA_036378195.1. Taxonomy (GTDB): domain Archaea; phylum Thermoproteota; class Nitrososphaeria; order Nitrososphaerales; family Nitrososphaeraceae; genus Nitrososphaera. The sequence goes on along the minus strand of DASUXB010000171.1, from coordinate 17,452 downwards.
CCCACAGCTTGCTTTCTTTTTCAAACAGGTATCCATACCGCTGCGAGCTTCCCATCTTTTCTTTGGACTGCAGTTCCGTCAGGTAGCGCGCCGTTATCGCCTCTTCGTCAAAGCCGTTCTTCCTGGCGACTGCTTCAAGCATGTCGTGCATACCCGAGCCATGCTGCGCGGCCTCTTTGACCCTGAAGGCGACATCGTGCGGGATGCCCAGCTTCTCCGCAAGCCTCCTGTGGACGCGCTTGCCAAACTTGTCGTTCGGCCTGACGTTTAGACGCAGGTCCATTTCCATCGACGCCTTTATCACGTACATGTCAAGGTATGGCTCGCGCAGTTCTATGCTGTGCGCCATCGTTATCTTGTCCTCGCGCTCAAGTGTCTCCTTGTACAGAAGTGAGAGGTCCTGCGCCATGCGCGTTCTCAGCTTGCGGTAGCCTTCGCGCTCTGCCACGCACGAGTACCAGTTGTAGCCGGCGAAAAGCTCGTCTGCGCCCTGGCCTGTCAGCATTATCCTTATCCCGTCCTTCTTTGCTAGCTCTACCGCGCCGTACACCGGCAGGGCGACTTCAATTTGGCCCGCGTTGCTTTCCTCTATTACGCGAATTATCTCCGGCACCAGCTGCTCGACTCTGTCCTGCGAAAGCTCGTTTGCGCGCAGCTCAAGGCCGAGCGTGTCTGCAATCTGGCGCGCAAACTCTAGGTCGCTTGAACCCTCTACTCCGCATGTGTAGCAAATGACTTTGGGCACCATCTTGCTTGCAAGGTACGCCACAAGCACGCTGTCGATTCCACCGGAAAATATTATCCCGATGCGATCTACGTCCTGCGTGCGCTTTTTCATCGCGGCGACAAGAGTGTCTTCATAGGCCGCCACAGCGGAAGCCATCGTCCTGTGCACTACCTGCGCTTTCAGCAGGCCGGCAATCTGCACCTGTGGCTTGGTCCGTGCACCTTCGATTACCAGGGCGTGGCCAGGAAGAACGCGCAGAGTCGGCTCCTTCAGGCCCACTGCCCAGAGTGCCTTGCGCTCTGACGCAAACGCCACCATCTGCTCGTTTTCCGCATAGTACATTGGCCTGACCCCTAGCCTGTCACGCACAAGCACTGTTGTGTCAGCGGCCTCGTCCCGTATCGCAAGGGCATAGACGCCGTCAAGTTCTGCCACGGTCCTCTTGACTGCCTCAAGGAGGTCGCCATTGCATGAATTGTAATGCTCTTCAAGCAGGTGCACAATGACTTCGCTGTCAGTCTCTGTCGTAAAGGTGTGGCGCCCCGAAAGGCGCGCCTTTAGCTCTTTGTAGTTGTAAATCTCGCCGTTGTGCTCCAGAGTCAGCCTGCCGTCGCAGCTCCGGAACGGCTGCGTTCCACATGTCCCCCCCACGATTGCAAGCCTCGAATGGCCGATGACGCTCTGGGCGCGCATCGTGCCGAGATCGAGGTCTGCAACTGACTGCGAACGCACCACCTGCCCTTCAAAGGATACGCCGGCGCCGTCCGGCCCGCGGCTTGCCATGCTAAAAAGCATCGAGCCAACAAGCGGCGCGACGTTCCCTCCACGTTTGCTCAATACACCTGCAATTCCACACATTTTTCTTTAACCAAAACCTGACACGCTGTCAGGCATCTGCCAAAAAGTACCCGTACATAATTTAAAAGAGTTTGCAGGGATTGTGCCGCATCGTCTTTTTTATGACGAGTACTGGTCTTCGCCGCCAAGCGACTCTAGGTATGCCGCATGGCAGTCCTTGCACTGGTTTCCAACGAAATTGCTTTCGTCCACTTCTTGCTTGCAGCTGACGCACCTTTTGTTTGCCATAACGTCTGACAGGTGCAAATGCGCCGGCGGATAAGTGTTTGTGTTTGCGTGCGTGAGTCATTAACAATATATGCTCGAAGTGGAAATCTACTGCCCCTTGCTCTCATCCACGGGAAGATTCACCCTCGCAAACGTGTTTGCCCCTAGCGGCGACCAGCCGGAGGCCATAGAAAAGCTTGCCCAGAGTGTGAAAAAGGGCGGAAGGCAGACGCTCCTTGGAGTGACTGGAAGCGGCAAGACATTTACAATCGCAAACGTCGTCGCAAAGACGAACAAAAACACGCTTGTAATATCGCACAACAAGACCCTTGCGGCGCAATTGTACGCCGAGTTTAAAGAGTTCTTTCCTGAAAACAACGTCGGTTATTTCGTCAGTTTCTACGACTATTACCAGCCGGAAAGCTACATCCCGCAGACAGACACTTACATCGAAAAGGACACCGAGGTCAACGAAAAAATCGAAAAGATGCGACTGGAGGCGACTGCGATGCTCATGTCAGGCCAGCCCACGATAATAATCGCGACCGTTTCGTGCATCTACTCGCTAGGCTCGCCAGAGGAATGGGAGGGAAGCAGCATAGCCCTTTCAAGGGGCGACGTAATCGACAGAAAGGCGATAATAAAGAGCCTAATTGATGCGCGCTACGAGCGAAACGACCTTGCGCTAGTACCGGGCACGTTTCGCGCAAAGGGCGACACGATTGACATAATCCCGGGCTACTCTGACGACGTCATCCGCGTGTCCATGTTCGGCGACGAGATAGAGAGGATAAGCATACACGACCACGTCAGCATGAAGAAACTTCGCGACACGGGCGCAGTAAGGATATTTCCTGCAAAGCACTACATCACCGCGGAGGAGGCCCGCGAGCAGGCCGTCAGGTCGATAAAGGGTGAGTTGCAAGAGTGGCTGCCGCAGCTGCCCTCGGAACTAGAGAGGCAGCGCCTCGCCTCAAGGACGAAATACGACCTGGAGATGATAGAGGAGCTTGGCTATTGCTCAGGGATTGAAAACTATTCCCGCCACTTTGACGGAAGAAAGCAGGGCGAGCCTCCGTCCTGCCTGCTGGACTTTTTCGGCGATGACTTTCTCCTTGTAATAGACGAGTCGCACGTCACGCTTCCACAGCTGCACGGTATGCACGCCGGCGACCACACGCGCAAAAAGTCGCTTGTGGACTTTGGCTTTCGCCTGCCGAGCGCGTTTGACAACCGCCCCCTGAAATTTGAAGAGTTTGAGAAATACCTGAAAAACACGGTGTTTGTTTCCGCGACTCCGGGCCCGTACGAGCTAAAGACCAGCAGGCAGGTCGTCGAGCAACTAGTAAGGCCAACCGGACTTGTGGACCCCCAGGTGGAGGTCAGGCCGACAAAGGATCAGATGGACGACCTCATACGCGAGATAAAGGCAAGGGCAAAGCACGGCCAGCGCACGCTCGTGACCACCCTGACAAAGAGGATGGCAGAGGACCTTGCAGAGTTTTTGGCGAAAAACGAGGTGCGCGTGCGCTATCTCCACTCCGAGATAGAGGGACTAGAGCGTACAGAGCTTATCAGGCAATTGCGCCTCGGCGAATTCGACGTCATCGTGGGCATCAACCTTTTGAGGGAGGGTCTTGACATCCCAGAAGTCTCGCTAGTTGCGATTCTGGACGCCGACAAGGAGGGCTTTTTGCGCAACACTACCAGCCTAATACAGACCTTTGGCAGGGCGGCAAGGAACCTAGACGGCACGGTGATAATGTATTCTGACAGGATGACAGAGTCTATGGAGGAAGCGATTGAGGAGACGGAGCGCAGGCGCAAGCGCCAGCTCGACTACAACAGGCGCCACAAGATAACTCCAAAGACGATTGTCAAGCCGGTGCCCGAAAGCACCGCGCCGGAAGAGGTCGCAGAGGCGGCAGAGACAAAGTCGATGACTCGGCGCGACCTGCTAAAGCTTGCGATAGAGACAGAGGCTACCATGAAGAAATACGCAGAGGAGCTAGAATTTGAAAAGGCCATAGAGTTCAGGGAAAAGTTGGCAAGGATAAAAAGGGCGATTGGCGACGCGACTCCTATCACGGAGGTGTCATGATTACTATATGATGGCTCACGACAAGATAATCATAAGAGGCGCGCGGCAGCACAACCTGAAAAATATCAACGTCGAGATACCAAAGAACAAGCTCGTCGTGATTACCGGGTTGTCAGGCTCGGGAAAATCTACGCTTGCGTTTGACACGATATACGCGGAAGGCCAGCGCAGGTATGTTGAATCATTGTCGGCGTACGCAAGGCAGTTTCTGGAGCTCATGGACAAGCCCGACGTCGACTCGATAGACGGGCTTTCGCCGGCCATATCCATCCAGCAAAAGACCACCAGCAAGAACCCTCGCTCGACCGTCGGCACCGTGACTGAAATCTATGACTATTTGCGCCTGCTCTTTGCAAGGATTGGGATACCGCACTGCCCAAAATGCGGCAGGCGCATCGCAAGCCAGTCTGTTGATTCAATAACAGAGTCGGTGCTAAAGACGGCAGAGGGCAAGAGCGTGATGGTGCTTGGGCCCGTGGTGCAGGCAAAAAAAGGCACCTACGAAAAGCTGTTCGACGACTTGAAACAAGAGGGCTACTCACGCATAAGGCTCGACGGCGAGGTCACGAACCTCGAAGAGGAGGAAAAACCCAAGACGCCGAGGCTTGACAAGCAGAAAAAACACACGATAGAGGTAATCGTAGACAGGCTAAAGCCGTCGATGGAAGAAAAGAGCAGGCTGTTTGAATCTATACAGTCGGCCCTCAAGGTCGGAGGTGGGACCGCCGTCGTGTCAGTCGACGGCAAGGACACGATGTACTCGCAGAAAAACGCGTGCCCCCACTGCGAGATAAGCATAGGCGACATAGAGCCCCGCACGTTTTCGTTCAACTCGCCCTTTGGGGCCTGCCAGGGATGCAACGGCCTCGGCATGAAAATCGAGTTCGACCCCGAACTGATAATACCTGACAAGCAAAAGAGCATCTTGGAGGGCGCGATAAAGCCGTGGACGGGCCACTTTGCCACTTTCCGCTCCTCGATGCTAAAGGACGTTGGCAGAAAATACGGCTTTGACCTTTCGGTGCCTGTCGCCAAGATGACTCCGCGACAGCTCAGCGTCATCCTGTACGGCACCGACGAGAACATCCACTTCAAGTACGAGTCAAAGTATTCCGACAGCCGCTGGGAGTACAATGGCACGTTCGAGGGAGTGATACCGAACCTAGAGCGCACGTACAGGCAGACCGAGTCGGAGAGCAAACGCGAGGACCTCTTGCAGTTCATGCGCGAGCGGCCCTGCGAGCGCTGCGGAGGCAGGCGCCTGCGCGAAGAGGCACTTGCTGTCAAGATAGGCGACAGGTCGATAATGCAGGTCTGCGATTTGTCGATAGACTCTTGCTATAGTTTCTTTCAGAACATAGAGCTGTCAGAGACAGAGCGCTACATTGCCCGGACTATACTGAAGGAGATAATGTCGAGGCTAGAGTTTCTGCGAAACGTCGGCCTGAACTACCTCACGCTCAACAGGATGAGCGCGACTCTATCCGGAGGCGAGTCGCAGAGGATAAGGCTTGCGACGCAGATAGGCTCTAACCTCACCGGCGTGCTTTACGTCCTTGACGAGCCGACAATCGGCCTGCACCAGCGCGACAATTCGCGGCTGATAGACACGCTAAAGAAACTGCGCGACCTTGATAACACACTCGTGGTTGTAGAGCATGACGAGGAGGTGATACGCAGCTCCGACTGGATTATAGACATCGGGCCAGGGGCAGGAATACACGGAGGACAGATAGTGGCGTCTGGGACGCTTGCTGACATTATCTCTAGCGGCGATTCTGTCACAGGCGCTTTTCTGCGTGGCGAGCAGACTGCGGCGCACATGCACGAGCGCAAGAAACCAAGCAAGTGGATCACCGTGCACGGCGCTCAGGAAAACAACTTGAAAAAGATCGACGTGAGGTTCCCGCTCGGCTGCATGTCAGTCGTCACCGGCGTTTCCGGCTCGGGCAAGTCGACCCTTGTAAACGACATACTGTTCAAGGCACTTGCAGGTCACTTTTTTGGCGCAAAGGACAGGCCGGGCGGGCACGACAGGATTTCAGGGCTTGAAAACGTCGACAAGGTGATTGGAATCGACCAGTCGCCAATCGGCAGGACACCTAGGTCCAACGCCGCGACCTACGTCAACGCCTTTACTCCCATTCGCGAGCTGTTTGCAAGGACGCCGCACGCTAGGGAGATGGGTTACACCGCCGGCAGGTTCTCGTTCAACGTATCAGAGGGCAGGTGCGAGGCGTGCGAGGGAGGAGGCGTCAAAAAGATAGAGATGCAGTTCTTGCCCGACGTGTACGTGACATGCGACGAGTGCAAGGGCAGGCGATACAATTCGGAGACTCTATTGATAAAATACAAAGGCAAGACGATTTCAGATGTGCTCGACATGACGATAGAAGAGGCGCTGTCGTTCTTTGAAAACATACCTGCCATAACAAAGAAGCTGCAGACCCTGAACGACGTGGGCCTTGGGTACCTGCGCCTCGGCCAGCCGGCGACCACGATGTCCGGAGGAGAGGCGCAGAGGATCAAGCTTGCGGCAGAACTATCGAGGCGCGACACGGGCAAGACCGTCTACATACTCGACGAGCCGACCACCGGCCTTCACTTTGCTGACGTGAGCAAGCTTTTGCATGTATTGAAGAGGCTGGTGGAGCTTGGCAACACGGCCATCATAATAGAGCACAACCTCGACGTCATCGCCTCGGCTGACTGGCTGGTGGACCTCGGGCCGGAGGGAGGAGAGGGTGGAGGCACGGTAGTCGCCGAGGGCACGCCCGAGCAGGTCAGCGAAAACACCGCAAGCTACACTGGCCAGTACCTGAAGCAGAAACTTGCTATGGACCAGAGGCTGGTGCGGCGCAGGCAATGACGACGATGATAACTACAACTGTCCTTCGGGAAAAGCGCATCCCAAAAAACCCGGGCGTCTATCTTATGAAAGACGCAAAGGGGCAGATAATCTACATCGGCAAGGCCAAAGACCTAAGCAAGCGCGTCGCCTCTTATTTCACAAAACGCGACCACGACGACAAGACGGCAAGGCTCGTGCTAGAGATAGCCGACATCGAGTTCATGGTCACTGACAACGAGACAGAGGCGTTCCTGCTAGAATCGAACCTGATAAAGCGCTATCGGCCGGCGTTCAACATCGCGCTCAAGGACAACAGCGGGTATTCGTACTTAAAGATAACCGACGAGCCATTTCCCCGGCTGCTTGTTGCCCGGAGGAACAGAAACGGCGAGTTCTCAGGCCCAAGGGGGAGGATCTACGGTCCATTCGTGCGTGGCAGTTCAAAGTACCTGACGATAGGACTCTTGCGCAAGCTGTTCAAGGTCAGGGTGTGCACCCGCCTGCCAAAGCTCCCTTGCCTGCAGTACTTTATCAAGAACTGCGACGCGCCGTGCATCGCAAACGTGACGCGGGAAAAATACATGGAAGGAATAGAGTCGCTGCGAGAGATACTTGAGGGCAAGAGCAGCGTCGAGCGCTTTGCGCGAGAGATGGAAGTCGAGATGAGGCGCGCGTCGGACATTGGCGACTACGAGCGCGCAAAAGAGATCCGCGACACCCTGTACCGCCTGAGCGACCTGCGCATAAGGCAAAAGATGGAAAAGGCGGCAAAGAGGCCGCATGAGGAGTACGTCGGCATAATCCGTGACGAGAAAAAGGGCGTGGCGCACGTCATGGCGCTCAAGCGCACCCACGGCGTCATAAGCGACAGGAAAAAATTCGAGTTTGACATCGTGGCGGACAACTCGTTTTCGTCGTTTCTCCTGCAGTACTATTCGTCGGTTCCTGCGATCCCGCAGATGATATTCACAAGCGAAGAACCGGAGGAAAAAGGCGTGCTTTTGATGTCGCTTGAAAAGCTTGCGGGACACCCGGTAAAGATAAGGACTGCCGGAAGTTCGGGCGAGAGGCGCCAGCTGGTCGACCTGATAATGAAGAACCTTGCGATGTACGTCGAGCGGGGCTATGCGCCGGCGGTAGTCGAGCTGAAACAGGCACTTGCGCTTTCAGTCATGCCAGAGACAGTCGACTGCTTTGACGTTTCTAACCTGGGGACGGACATTGCGGTGGGCTCTAGCGTGCGCTTTGTAAACGGCAGGCCGCACAAGGAGGGCTACCGCAAGTTCAGGATACAGACCGTAAAGGGCCAGAACGACTTTGCGATGATTGGAGAGCTTGTACGGCGCAGATACAAAGACGCAAAGGACTTGCCCGACCTCGTGGTGATAGACGGCGGCAAGGGCCAGCTAGGAGCAGCGACTGCGGCGCTTGCGTCGACGGGCCTCATAGTGCAGTGCGTCGGCCTTGCCAAGGAAAACGAGGAAATCTATATGCAGGATGCAAAAGAGCCAATAGTCCTGCCGAGAAGGAGCGCGGCATTAAGGATGCTGCAATACGCCCGCGACGAGGCGCACAGGTTCGGCCTTGCATACAACAAGAGCCTGCGAAGGCTCACTCGACCTTGACGCTTTCCCTGCGCTGGGCCCTCTTCATCTCCTGCTCTGCAAGCTCGATGTACTTGTCAAGGGCAGTGTTTGTAGACTGGGCCGCTATCTGGACCATCCTCGCAAACGAGACCGACGCCGTCAGGGCCATCTCGGTCGCCATCTTGCCTGCCACAAAGGACCACACGAACAGGTCGGTGCTCGGGCCGGGGCTCTTTTCTACCATATATATGCAGTAAAGTGTGTGTGCATCCTGCGTCTTAAACTTTATATCGAGACAGCAAGAGGCGCAATATGCAAAATTAAAATGCATGGTAGGCGCATATACTAGCGGTGGAGAGGCACGTCAGCTTTTGACGATAACCCATATTCGGTGCATTTTGCCCATTTTGCAAGCAAGCTGGAGCAGCACTTGAGAAAGAACGGGATCTCGTGCCGCGACGCAGACATGATAATCGAGGAGAGCTCGGCCATCTATTTTGAAAAGCTGGGCTCCTCTGCGCGCAAGCTCCTGAAGGCTTTCAAGAAGCAGGACCCGGCGATGGTGTTTGTCGACTCGGCCCACAAGGCCATCGAAAGGCACATCCCGGAGGCAAAAGACACCTTTGGCTCGACTGCGGAAATATCCAAGGTCATACACTAGGGAAAAATAATAATAGGAAATTTTGGCTATAGCCTGCGTTGACAATAGGCGTCCCGAAGGAGATAAAAGACTATGAAAACAGGGTCGCGCTCACCCCGCGCTCTATCGCGTCGCTGGTCGCGTCAGGAATAAAGGTGGCAGTCGAGCGGGATGCAGGCGCAAAGAGTGGCTTTTCAGACGCCGAATACGTCTCTGCGGGCGCGCAGATTGCAAAAGACATGGCGGAACTATATTCAAAGGCAGACCTGGTGGTCAAGGTAAAGGAGCTGCAGGTAGGCAAGGGCGAGCACGCGCACGTCTTGCCGAGGCACGTGATTTTCGGCTACAACCATTTCGAGTCAAGCAGGGAACTGACTGATGCCGCGATAAACTCGGGCGCCACATTCATCTCGTTTGAAAAGGTGGTGGACGGAAACGGCCTTACGCCCCTTTTGATGCCCATGAGCAGGATTGCCGGAACCCTTGCCGGCGTATGGGCAGGGTTCTTCCACAACTATGCTTTCCGGCACGACAGGTCACTCCGGATGAAGGCAGGGGCAGACCAGATAAAGACAAGGTTCGTCGAGGATTTTGAGCGAATAACAGAGGGCAAGGTGGACGCCGCGCTGGCAAGCAGCCTGTCTCTGCAGGACAAGCAGGCGGTGATATTTGGGGGCGGTACCGCGGGCGAGATGGCCGCAAAGACGTGCCACGCGCTCGGGGCAAAACTCACGATAATAGAAAAGAGGGACAGCCGCAGGAAATACCTGCAGGAGCTTGGCCTTGGCAGGTGCTCGATCGTGGCAAGCGCCGACTATGACACAATAAGGGGTGCAAGCGCGATAATCGGCGCCACGTACGACAAGGAAAAGGCGGACAGGGTTATTGACGAAAAGACGCTAAAGGACGCGTCTGAGATGCGCAAGAAGGTGATAGTCGATATCTCTATCGACCAGGGAGGAAATTTCCCGTTTGTCGACTCGACCGGCAAATATGCGCCGCAGAGCATGGGCACGATAATGTCGCCGGCGCAGATAGACTATTTCGGAAACGTCTTTGTGCGTGTCCCGAACATGCCGTCCATTGTCCCCCGCTATGCGTCAATGGCGCTTTCAAACGCGATAACCGACTATGTCAGGGCCATCGCTACCGGCCAGTCCAGGCTGGAGCTTGTATGCGCGACCAGCATCGCAGGCGGCAAAATTCTTGACGAGGCAGTTGCAAGAGCGCACAACATGCCCCATGCAAAGGTCTTTTAGCCGCGCTTTTGTTCGAAGAGAACGTTGGAAGCTGCTGCCAGAGACTCGCACGCGCTCTGCCCGGCGTGCCAGCACGAGTACGGCTACCACGACAAGGAAGGCCAGTGCCACAAAGGATGCTGCGGCTGCGGGTCCAGTGACGGCCATTGCTCCACCTAGGAGAAGTTCTCTACAACGTGGACCACGCCCTGCATGAAAGGATGCGGGACGCAATGATAGTGATAGTCTCCGGCTTTTGTGAACGTGAATGACCACGAGCTGCCAGGGGCGATAAAGCCGTTTGTGGTATCGTCAAGGTGCGCCTGCGAATCGAACTTGCCGTTTATGGCGTCGACATAGTTTTCGCCGTCATCAGTCGTCACGGTATGAAAATTGGAATCCTGGTTTGTCCAAGTCACCTTGTTTGACAGCCCCAGGACGGCGCGCACGTCATTTGGGACAAAGTTCTTGGGGTTTGATTCCAAGCCTGCGTCCTTTACTATGGTTATCTGCGTGGTTTGCTCGGGGTTTCGTACCTCTTTTGGAACGTAGGGGGTCATGTTGGCCTCTGGCACGTATACGTACTGGTAGTACGCCAGGCTGACTGTGACTGCGACTATGAACGCAACCATGCTTATTCCCGCAGTGTGGTTTCTTGCGGCTTGCACGCCGCGTATATAGCAGAGTTTTATTTGGAAATTAGTCCAAACGTTCGGACAAAAGTTGATAATGTTGTTGTGGAAAAGACGTACGGCCGCCGGACATGTACTGGCGCGGCTTGCGGCCAAAGCAGCGCCTAAAGCTTACCGAAAATTACTTCTTTTTCGGTTTTGCCTTGGACTTCTTTGCCTTTTTAGCTGCCATTGTTCTAGTAGAGTGACAGCTTATTGATATTATTTTGGGTAGCCGGAAATTTTCCGGGCTGCGTGCAAGTGGAAAAAAAGTCGGCAGTGATGTTGCAGCTAACCTTACCGGCACTGCGCGGTGTCCATTTTCCTCCGGCTGTAGCTGCCACTGTCAGATTTTGACAGCAATAACAAGCAAGCCAGAAGAAGTAATGACGACATCGTCCGGCTTGAAAGAATACAAAAGTGGGGCCGAAGGGATTTGTCCTGACGCGGGGCTAACCGCAATCATTTGAACCCTTGACCCACGGGTTTCTTTTCTAACTAGCCCATTTTTGTTAGATCTGGAGCCCGTTGCGATGCCTGGCTTCGCTACGACCCCACCAAGTGGCATCGTGTGTTTTTGATAGCGCGAACATGTCTGTATAAGTCTTATCTTTCTTTACTGGCTCGGCTTGTTCTTGGCATCCTTGTAGCGGAACTTGTCCAGCTTCACCAGCTGCTGGTACGAGCCAAATTGAGCAGGGTCTGCGCTGTCAAGCGCGGATTCTGTCTCGTCGTTTTCGTCGCGGTAGGTCTTTAGCAGTTTGTACGTGGTAGAGCGCTGTGCCGGAACCCTGCCTGACGAGCGTATCAGCTGCCTTATCTCCTTTGGCCTCATCAGCTGGCCGTGCTGCGCGCCTGCCGCAGTAGAGATACTCTCGTTTATCAGCGTGCCCCCAAAGTCGTTTGCGCCGGCAGCAAGAAGGAGCTGCGACATCCTCGCCCCTTCCTTGACCCACGACACTTGGATGTTCGGTATGTGGTTGTTCAGCATTATCCGCGCCACCGCGTGCATCTTGACCACTTCGTTGCCGTCCGCGCCGGCGCGTATCCCCGAAACCGTGTGGTGGCTGTACATCGGCGCTTCCGTATGGACGAAACTCAGTGGGACAAACTCGGTAAAGCCGTGTGTTTCCTTTTGGATTTCGCGCAAGAGCGCGACGTGCTCTGCCTTGTGGCGCGAAGTCTCGATGTGGCCGTACATTATAGTCGACGTTGTCGCGATGCCAAGCGAGTGTGCTTGCTTGATTATCGAGACCCAGTCGTTGACGTTTATCCTGCCCGGAGATATCACGTCGCGTAATGGCTGGTCGAGGATTTCAGCCGCGGTGCCCGGGAGGCTGCCGACCCCGGCCTCCTTTAACATCTTTAAATAATCATAAGTTTGCGTATTGGACCTCACCGCGCCGTACAGCACCTCCTCCGGCGAAAAGGCGTGTATGTGCATGTCCGGCAGGTCTTTTTTCACAGCCTTGCAGATGTCGACGTAGAGGTTGCCGTCCATCTTGGGCGGGAGCCCCGCCTGTATGCAGACTTCTGTCGCGCCAAGCGACGCTGCTTCCTTGGCGCGCCTTACTATCTCTTCATTTGGTAAAAAGTAGCCTTCCTCCTCGCGAAAATCGCGTGAAAAGGCGCAAAAGCCGCACTGCTTTATGCAGACATTTGTAAAGTTGATGTTGCGGTTGACGACATACGTGACAATGTCGCCCACTGTCCGGCGCCGGAGCACGTCTGCCACGGTGACAAGCAGGTTCATCTCCAGGCCCGTGCAGTCAAAGAGCGCGATTGCCTCGTCAACGGTAATGTCTTTGCCGGCAAGGGCGCGGTCAAGCGCAGACGCCACCACAGGGTCGGCGTTTTTCAGCATCGATTCAAGAGCCATTATTTAGATAATCCTCCTTCACAAGGCCCGAGCCATCAGCAAACAAGCGCACATACTCTTCAAGGCGTTCCGATATAAATCCTCCATCCTTTTTGAGGTATTCAGGGTAAACAGGCAGCCGGGCGCGCAGGCTCTTGCCCTTTTCCTCCGTGACCTTTTGCACAGAATCTATGGTGGGCCAGGGGAACTCGGGGTTGACATGGTCTATAGTGACTGGCGATATTCCGCCCCAGTCGTTGATGCCGGCGTCAAGGTAGCGGCCGTATATTGCAGGGTTTAGGTTTGGGGGCACCTGTATGTTCATCGCAGGCATCACGAGGCGCGACAGCGCGACTGCGCGCAGGAAATATTCTTTTGGAGTTGACGCAAAGTTTGCCATTCCTGTGTCCGGCTTGGGCTCAAAGTTTTGCAGTATCACTTCCTGGATGTGTCCGTGTTTTTCGTGTAGTTCCTTTATCACAAACAGCGAGTCGATTAGCTCTTCCGGAGTCTCGCCTATTCCGACAAGCACACCGGTTGTCATCGGTATCTTTAGCTCGCCGGCGCCCTCTAGCGTCTTTATCCTCACCTTTGGGTTCTTGCTCGGCGCTCCCTCGTGGGCCATCCCCTTCCCCATCAACCGCTCACTCGACGTTTCAAGCATCACTCCCATGCTGACGTTGGTGTCGCGCAGCTGCGCCATCTCTTTTTTCGTCATGCTGCCGGCGTTTGTATGTGGAAGCAACCCTGTTTTTTCAAGGACGAGCTCGCTCATTTCTTGGATATAATCAACAGTGGACGAGTGGCCAAGCGACGACAGCCACGATCTTGCCTCGCTGTATTTCTGCTCGGGGCGCTCGCCCGTGACAAACAGCGCTTCCGTGCACCGGGCGCGCCTTCCCGCCTCGGCTATCGCAAGTACGCCGTCCGGGCGGAGCATCGAGAGCATCGGGTCGCCTGGCTCTTTTTTGTACGTGCAGTACGAGCACGTGTCCCGGCATAAATTGACTAGATTGATGAACACCTTTCGGGAATAGGTCACAACTCCTGGCCTGGTCAGATCGCGCACCTTGCCTGCCGCCGCCACGAGATCCTCTGTCGGGCACTCGGCCATCAGCCGTGCCGCGTCGTGACGGGTGATGGCGCTGGGCCTTTCAATAGCCCTAGAGAGCGTCTCTGTGTCGGCAAGCATCTGTGTGATTTTATCGCGAGGTCGTCTAATAAACACAATGTCCTGCCGCTAGGGTGCTACTGCGATTCCTGCGTCGTAGACGGCCTTGCGTCAAGGTGCAGGTTGATGTGTTGCAGTTGCCCGTTGCGCAGGACGGTGACGTCCATCGTGTCTCCCACCGATTTTTCCCTCTGAAGGTACACGAGTATGTCGTCGACCTTCCTCACTTGGTGGCCGTCAAGCTCTAGCACGATGTCGCCTCCAAGAGGCACCTGCCGGCCGTCCACACGGACAGTGTTGGTGCCGGCCTTGATGCCGGCCTTTTCCGCGGGGCTTCCGCCGATGACTTCGACCACGAGGACGCCGCGGGGCTCCTTCAGGTTGAGCGCCTTTGCCAGGGCGGGCGTCATGTCGGCTCCAGATATGCCGACCCACGGGTGCTGGAACTTGCCGCTCTTTATCAGGGACGGCACTACCTTGCTTATGGTGTTTGACGGGACCGCAAAGCCTATGCCGGCAAACTCGCCGGTGGTCGAGCGGATGGCCGTGTTGATACCTATCACTTCGCCCCGCGTGTCAAGGAGCGGGCCTCCCGAGTTGCCAGGGTTTATCGGCGCATCGGTCTGTACGATATCCGGAATGAAAAACGGCAATGGGCCAGAGTCCTGCGACGGGATAAGGCGACCGACGCCGCTTACTATGCCGGCAGTCATCGAGCTTGAGAGCCCAAATGGGTTTCCTATCGCCGCGACCTGCTCACCCACGCGGATCTTTGTCGAGTCTGCAAGTGGCAGGGGCACGAGCTTGTCCTTTGGCGCGTCCTTTAGGTAAAGCACGGCAAGGTCCGTGAATGGGTCAGAGCCGATGACAGTTGCGCTGTACACCGTCCCGTCGGCAAACGTGACGTCAAGCTGGTTAGAGCCCGACGCGACGTGCAGGTTTGTCACGATGTGGCCGTTGTCGTCGTACACAAAGCCCGAGCCGAGCTTGCCCTGCTCCGAGGTGTCGCTGGTTGCAGACACCTGCACCACTGACGGCTCGGCCTTGTCAAACAGGTCTGGAAGCGTCAGTTCCGAATCTGCGGCCGCAACAGTGCTGACGCGCCCCACTTCAAAGGCGCTGTTCTGGAGCCCCTGGCGCGGGTTGTCGGTGTTGTTGGTGTCGGTTATCAGCTTTGAAACGTCCGGCAGCGACCCTCTGGGTGCAAAGTCCAGAGGATTGAACTGCGAATAAGCGAAAAAGATGGCGACTGCAGCGACGACTATTGCCGCTGCAAGTAATCCCTTGTGCAACCTGAAGGAAAAAACCCCGTTAATGCTAATAATCTTTTTCCCCGGTTACCTGCTCAGGTACGGCATTTCAAGGCCAGTCTGCTGCGGGATTTCGAGAAAGTCCACTAGCTTTGCGTAAAAGTAGATGTACTCCCTGCCGCGCTCTGTAGTCCTGTACACCACTCCCTCGTCCGTTGCGTGCTGTTCAAGCAATCCACGCTCGATGAGCTCCGACAGGTACTGGTGCACTTGCTCGTAGCTCAGGTTGGCCCGGTACATGATATGGGTCTTGCGTATCCCCGACGTGGCAAGTCCGAGCACATCGCCCATTATCTGTATCCTTCCCCTGTTGTTCTTGCGTTCTGGTATTGACATTTCTGCCGTACGTATCATCTGGTCAATAAATTAGGGGAAGGGCGGAATTTGCAGCTGGAACGGCCGTTTCAAGCCTGTTTCAGTGCAAAAAGTCCTGCTTTTCGCTCACCGTGTACTGCCTGCCGCGCCAGCTAACCGCATCCTTTTTGCGTGCATCGACTATTGCAGAGGCAAACCCCAGGTAGATGAGAGCGCCAGAGAGGGGCGAGCCCAGCGCGTAGGCAGGGCTCTGCATGACCCCGTGCTTGCTCTGGATGGCGGTGGTCATGAGCAGCATCAGGATCGTGGCGGCGTGGACGCCGGCAAGGACTGTCGCCGACAGCCCGGCAAGGCCGCCGCTGGGGACAAAGGCAAACGCCGGGACCGTGTAGGCGAGGAACAGGAACGGGGCGAGCATTATGAAAAACACCGCGGCCGCTATCAGGTGGGCGCCCGTGTGGTCCTGGTGGTACAGCGGGATTGCAAGTCTGCGCAGGCCGTGCCACAGGGTCGAAAGGTCCCGCGCCCACACTGCCTCGACGTGCTGTTCTCCCCTCACCATCTTCATGCGAAAGCCGGCGGCCTTGACCTTGCTTCCAAGCGCGCCGTCCTCCACGAGCTCCTGCCTGACTCCCTCGTGCGTGCCGACGGCCTCGTACGTCTTTTTGGTTATCACAAAAAAGCTGCCGAAAAAGTAGCCGGTCTTTTGCTTTGGGTCGTTCACGCGCAGAGGTGAAAACCGGGTGTGCAGGAAAGTGGAAAGCCCCGGGAGCGTAACCTTTGTCCAAAAGTCGTTGCAGAGAAGCCGCGGTATCGCAGTCAGCGCGTCGAGGCTTTCCGAGAGCATGTGCCCCACGGCAAGCGACATGACGTTTGGCGCGTGCTCGGTGTCTGCGTCCGTGAAAAACAGGTACTCGCCTGACGCCTTTTTGTAGCCCTGGTGGCAGGCCCAGTTCTTGCCGGCCCACCCCTCCGGCTTGGCAGGCGTGCTCACGTACACAATGCGGCTGTCCCGGGCTGCATAAGACTGGATTATCTCGCCCGTCCCGTCAGTCGAGTTGTCGTTTATCGCAATTACCTCAAAGTTTGAATAGTCCTGCGCAAGGAGCGTGTCGAGGCAGCGCGCAATGTATTTCTCTTCGTTTCTCGCCGGCAGTATTACGCTCACCTTCGGCCTGCCGGCAGCAGGTGCAAGAAGAAAATCCTCCATCCTTGGCGCAAGGCTGAACGATTTTGCCATGTACGCAAGAAAGTAGGCCCAGACTCCAAATACCCCGGCAAGTATGGCTGCAAGCGCGAAATTGACAGCCGCTATCGCCACATCCAGAGCAGCAGGCTCCATGCAGCTTTTGTGTAAAGAGAGACGTTATTTATTCGGCTGCCTTGGCCGCTATCCTTTCCAGGGCCTGCTCGGTCCCCTCGGCGATGTGTTTTTTCACCATGCCGCCAAAGACTGACAGCAGACCTGCAAGCTTGAAATCCCATGCCACGTCGACTCTAGTCTTGCTGCCGCCTTCTGCCGGGCTCAGGGTTACTATCCTGCTCCCGGTTATCGGCCCTTCGGTTATCCTTGTGTCGATAGACGTCATCGGGTTCAGGGTGACTGTCTGCATCGTCTTGGCGTCCTTGAATGCGATAACCACTTCACGCTGGATGACGTTGCCTTCCTTGCTGATGTTGCGGACCGACTTGGTGCCGTGCCAGTACTGCGCCTCGTTGTCGACGTCTGAGATTATGTTCCAGACCTTCTCGACCGGCGCCCCGATTTCACGGCTGACGTTTATTGTTGGCATTTTATCGGGATCGGTATCGGGTTGCCGGGTATATCTCTTATTTGTCTAGAGCGCCTTTACAGTCGCAGTCTCGTGTGGCTTTGTCCTGTCCCACAGCACGCCGAGGACCGCCCCGAGGACCAGCCA
>DASUXB010000170.1:0-4727 GCA_036378195.1 Nitrososphaera sp. | reverse complement strand
TCACCGCAAACAGCAGCGAGGCAAGCAACGCTATACGCGTGTTGTACTTGTATTCGGCAATCTTGTAGACTAGGAACGTATCAAGCACGGCCAGCAATCCCATCCATATCTTTGGGATGAGGTAGAGTTCTTCGATTGACTAGACCGAAGCGGACGGATGCAGAGAATCTGGAAAGCCCGTGGCGTTCCAGAGGTGCGTAAAAGAGGACAGGATTATTGGGATAAAGATAATCATCGAATATTTTTTCTTGCTGACAGTAACAGAAAGCAAAAACAGGTATGCAAAGAACTAGCGACTATAAAAAATCTATCGAGGTTCAGCGCGTAACGAGGGTCAAGATTAAAAGAACAGTCGTGCAATGTACATGCACTATTGCCAGTCCAGCTTGACGACACGGACGTTGCGATACTAAAGTCATTGATGGCAGACGGACGCAAGTCTTTCCGGGCAATATCCCGGGAAATCAAGGTGAGCACGCCCACGGTCAAGGCTAGGTACGAACGCCTCGTCAACATCGGACTCATCAAGGCAGTCAGGCCTGAGCTAGACTTGTCCAAGATAGACAAAAAGGATGGCGAGATTGGCGACGCGCTCCAAGAGCTAAAGAAGCAGAAAAAGCACTTTCACGTGCGCGTAGACGGCCTGAAGGTGAAACTGAAATGCGACTTTTGCGGCGGGCCGGTCCACGGCAAACCAAAGGTACTTAGGTTTGCAAGGTTTGAGCGGTTCTTTTGCTGCGTGCAATGCAGGGCGTCGTACAAGGAAAAGTACGGCGGAAGGATAGAGATGCTGCTAAAGCGCAGTCATGAGGAAGGAGAAGGATAGCGCGCAAGAATTTTTCCGTCAAAGTCAAACATGATGATTTCAAGTGCTAGCTGCCCCTTTGAATGCTCGTGCATCTGCGCGTACACTTTTTTGCAAAGCAGACCATAAAAGCCAGAGACGTTGTTTTTTGCCACTATCTCGCCTGCGTGCCGGGCGGTGTTTGCCTGCCTTATTTCCGCTACGATTGGCGCGGTCGCGCCGCACTGCTCGGCAAGGCCGGCCATGAAATCAAGGCTTACGTGCGAGCCCCGCACGTGCGTCTGCTTTATCCCCATTGCCATCTTGGTCAGTTTCCCGATAAAGCCGGCGATGACTGCCTTTTTGATGTTCTTTGCAGCGCACTGCTTGACCGAATATCCGGCGAAGTCTCCCATCTGCACAAAGCTGTGCTCAGGAAGGTTTGGAAACAGCGCCTTGGCAGAGTCCTCGCTCCTCCCGCCGGTTGTCAGGACGGCGGTGTCGGCTCCCATCGCGATTGCCACGTCGAGGCTCTGCCGTATCGCTGCTGCAAACGACGCGGTAGAATATGGTAGCACTATGCCAGTCGTTCCGAGTATCGAGATTCCGCCCATTATTCCAAGGCGCGGGTTATCCGTCTTTTTTGCAAGCTCTTCCCCCTTTGGAACCCAGACCACAACGTCTACGCCCCTTGCCTTCAACTGCTCGTGCGCTGCTTCGCCCACAGCCTGTACGAGCATCTTTGTCGGAGTCGGATTTATAGCGGCCTTGCCCATCTCTAGGCCGAGGCCGGGCTTGGTCACCCGGCCGACTCCCTTACCGCCGTCTATGTTTATCGCGCCGGGTTTGCCGCTGAACGAGACGGTTGAGCAGATCTCCGCCCCATGCGTGACATCTGGGTCGTCGCCACCGTCCTTTATCGCGGCGCATGTCGCTTTGTCGCTTTCAATCTTTGTCCACGCTATCTTTAGCGTCGCAGTCCTGCCCTTTGGCAGTGACACGTCAACCTGCTCCACAGGCCTGCTTGTTATGAGCGCCAAGAGCGCGGCCTTGGTCGCCGCCGTTGCAGTGGTTCCGGTGGTATAGCCGGTGCGCAGGACGCCTTTTTTCTTTTTTTCCTCGACCTCTGCAGGCAGTTCCTGCTCCTGCTCTGCCAGCTCTAGGTCGTTATTATTTTCATCATCAGTAGTGGCAGAAGTCACAGAAGCACCGCCCCACCGTCAATTACTATCGTGTTGCCTGTAGCAAAGGAAAAGTCCTCGCCTGCAAGGCTCGCCGCGACTCTTGCGACTTCTCGTGGTTTTCCCCACCGCTTCATCGCGTTTTCCTGCGCTGCTTGTCTGCGCGCCTTTTCGTCCATTGAGTCAAAGGTCGCGTTGGTGGCAATGTTGCCAAGCGCAAGCGAGTAGGCGCGAATTCCCCTGTTGCCGTATTCAAGCGCGACATGCTTTGTCATGGCGATGATGCCGGCCTTGGCAAGGGTGTAGGGCGCGCCCTCGACGTGGCCTGCTATTGCAGGGGTAGACGAGATGCTGATGATAACACCGCTCTTTTTCCTTACCATCACAGGAAGCACCGCGCGTGTCAGGCGGAACGTGCCTTTTAGGTCAACGTCAAGGATGCGGTCAAACTCTTCGTCCGTGACCTCGTGCATCTCCTTGTACCACGTTTTTTTGTCAAAGGGGTAGCCGGCGTTGTTGACTAGGACGTCTATCCTGCCATGCCCTGCGACTGCGTCTTTCACAAAGGCTCTGACGCTTGCAGGGCTTGAAATGTCGAGTGAAAAAGGGTGAGCATTCTTGCCGACCTTCTTTGCGGCGTCGCCGGCGCTCTTGATGTCCCGGGAGCACAAAAGGACAGCGGCGCCTCTCCTTGCAAACTCTAGAGCCATTTCAAAGCCGATGCCCCGCGTGGCGCCCGTGATTGCCGCAACTTTGCCCTTCAATGGCAGATGGTAGATGATGGACATTATTATTTTAGATTGCTTGCGGCCGCTATACTCTGCTACAGCTGGGACGCCTTGTCTGTCTTTTCCCACGTAAAGCCCGGCTCGCTCCTTCCAAAGTGGCCGTATGCCGCAGTCTTGCGGTAGACGGGGCGTTTCAGGTCAAGCGTCTTGATGATGCCAGCAGGCTTCATGTCAAAGACCTTGCGGACCCGTGCCTCTATCTCCTCTTCAGGCGCTTTGCCTGTACCGAACGTGTCTACCATTATGGACACGGGCTCGGCGACTCCGATTGCGTACGCTACCTGCACCTCGCACTTGTCTGCAAGGCCGGCAGCGACCACGTTCTTGGCGACGTACCTTGCCATGTAGCACGCCGACCTGTCGACCTTTGACGGGTCCTTGCCCGAGAATGCGCCTCCGCCGTGCCTGCCCATGCCGCCGTACGTATCTGCGATTATCTTGCGGCCTGTGAGGCCTGTGTCGCCAGGAGGTCCACCTATCACGAATCTGCCGGTCGGGTTGACGAGGTATTTTGTCTTGTCGTCCACCCACTCGCCGCACACCGGCTTGATTATCTTGCTTATTACTTCCTCGCGCAGCTGGTCCATGCTAATATCGGGCGAATGCTGTGTTGATACTACGACCGTGTCGATGCGCTTTGGAACGCCGTTTTCATAGACGACTGACACCTGCGACTTGCCGTCAGGCCTGAGCCAGCCAAGCTCCTTGCTCTTTCTCGATTGCGAGAGTTTCATTGAGAGCTGGTGGGCCATTGTTATCGGGAGGGGCATCAGCTGCGGAGTCTCGTTGGTGGCATAGCCGAACATGAGACCTTGGTCGCCGGCGCCCTGCTCCTTCTTTTCAGTCGCAGTCACGCCCATCGAGATGTCAGGGCTTTGCTCGTGCAGTGCTGCAAGCACAGAGCACGAGTCGCAGTCAAAGCCGTAATCAGGCTTGTCGTAGCCGATCTCGCGGATTGTGTCGCGGACTATTTTCTGCACGTCGACCCTGCCCTTTGACGTCACCTCGCCGGCCACAAAGACGATGCCAGTGGTGGTCATCGATTCGGCGGCGACGCGGGAATCTGGGTCCTGCCTGAGAAACTCGTCGAGAAGCGCGTCAGAAATCTGGTCGCACACCTTGTCCGGATGACCCTCTGTGACGCTTTCAGAAGTAAACAGCCAGCGCTTTACCATTTAGGCACCACGCTAGAGGTCTTTTTCAAGCCTGATGAACAGAACGTTGTTGCCCCGGATGACTACTTTGCCGTAGTTGGCCATCACGTCGGCGCCGTTGAACTCTTCTGCGTCAGTAAGTATCAGGTTCATGTAAGAATCGACGTTGTTCATCCTCCCCTTGTACTCTATCTCACTCTTCAGGCGCACTGCGACCTTGCGGTTGAGCGATCTCTGCAGAATCGAAAGGGGACGTTTTGGTTGTTGAGATGACGGAGAAGACACGCTAGTTAATCACTTTGGAGGACGTAGGTTCTCGCCGCAAATAAAAAGGTTCCCTTGCTCCCTTAATTCATAAAAAGGCCGCATCCCAGATGAGAATGAGGATATGTTCATCCAGACCGGCTCGCAGTCGCTTGACTTACTCCTTGGAGGCGGCGTCAGGACAGGGATGGTCATCGACGTGTACGGCGAAAGCGGCTCAGGCAAGTCGCAGTTGTGCTTCTCGTTGTGCGCGAATTGCACGAAGGCAGGTTTTCGCGCGTTTTTCGTGGACACTGCCGGCACGTTCCGGCCCGAGCGCGTCTGCGAGATGGCAGGAACGACAAAGGTCCTAGACAGGATAACGTTCGTGCGGGCGCTCAACACCAAGGACCAGATAGGCGTAGTCGAAAGGGCGCGGGACGCAGACGCCCGGCTCTTGATAGTCGACACGCTGACGTCTCTTTTCTCGGCCGAGTATTCCGGCCCGGCAAGGCACCTTGCAGTCATGTCTCATTTGCACGACCTTGCAACATTTGCAATAGGTGCCGACTGCGCG